>NZ_RZRA01001366.1:0-1028 GCF_003998945.1 Mesorhizobium sp. M7A.F.Ca.CA.003.01.2.1
GGCCGAAATCGGCGCCCGCCTCGGCCAGCTTGTCGAAGACATGGGCGGCGAACTCGGCGGGCATGTAGAGTTCCCAGCCAAGCTCGCCGACGAAGGTCAGCCGGCTGGCGCGCACCCGCGCATAGCCAAGGTCGATCTCGCGGCTGGTGCCGAAGGGAAACGCCGCCTCCGAGAAGTCATCGGGCGAGACGGCGCGCAGGAGATCGCGCGATTTCGGCCCCATCAGCGCCAGCATGGGCAGGCCGGAGGTGACATCCTGCACGAAGACATGCGCGTCCGCCGGGATATGGCGCTTGAGCCAGGCCAGGTCGCGCCGCTGCGACACGGCGATGGTCACGACCATGTAGGCGGTTTCGGAGATGCGGGTGACCGTGACATCGGCTTCGATGCCGCCTAGCTCGTTCAGCCATTGCGTGTAGACGACGCGGCCGGCGGGTACGTCGACATTGTTGGCACAGATGCGGTTGAGCACCGCGCAGGCGTCACGCCCCTCGATCCAGTATTTCACGAAGCAGGAATGGTCGAACAGCGTAACGTTGTCAGCCGTGTTGCGGCTTTCCTCGCCGCAGGCGCCGAACCAGTTCTGGCGGCCGTAGGAATAGTCGATCTCGGCCTTCATGCCGGGCAAAGCGAAGAAGCCAGGGCGTTCGTAGGCGGCGGCCTCGGTCATGCAGGCACCCGCCGCCATCAGGCGGTCGTGGAACGGGCTCTTGCGGATGTGGCGCGCCGTGGCGAACTGGCGGTATGGCCAGTGCATGTCGAACAAAAGGCCAAGCGTTTCGGTGGTGCGGTCGTAGAGATATTTCTTGTTCGACTGGAACGACATGGTGCGGCGCACGTCGACATCGGCGAGATCGACCGGTGGGCGCCCGTCGCGGATCCATTCCGACAGCGCCTTGCCGACGCCGCCCGAGGAGAGGATGCCGACGGAATTGAAGCCGGTGGCGCAGAACAGGCCGGAGACCTCAGCCGTCTCGCCCAGCAGATAGCGGTCATCCGGCGTAAAGCTTTCCGGTCCGTTGAAGAAC
>NZ_RZRA01001367.1:0-1027 GCF_003998945.1 Mesorhizobium sp. M7A.F.Ca.CA.003.01.2.1
GATCAGCCCCTTGGACGGGCTTGCCTTCTTGATCTCGGCGATCAGCGCAAAGGCGCCGGATTTGCGCTTTGCTTCGAGTGCGGCAAGAAAGCCGCGCGGTGCGTCGGCGTCCTTGGCTCGCGCCTTGATTTCGGCCAGCGGCACACGTGCCTTTGCCGCCGCGATCTCGTCGCGCTTGTAGGCCTCGATCTTGCGAAGAATGTCAGACACGTTTTACCCGTTCGAAATCTCGACCAGCCTGTCGAGCACTTGCAGGGCCCGGCCGCTGTTGATGGCTTGCGCGGCGAGCGCGATGCCGTCAGCAAGCGTCGTCGCCTTGCCCGCCACCACCAGGCCGGCGCCGGCATTCATCAGCACGGTGTCGCGATAGGCGCCGGCAGCGCCGCCCAGCATATCGCGCAAGGCTTTGGCATTGTAGTCCGCATCGCCGCCACGCAGTTCGTCCCTGCTGTGGCGCGGCAACCCGACCGCTTCAGGCGTCAGGGTGAAGCTGCGGATCTCGCCGCCGATCAGTTCGGCGACCTGCGTCTCGCCGGTGGTGGTGATCTCGTCATAGCCGTCGCCATGAGCAACCCAGGCATGCTCCGCACCCAGTGCCTTCAGCGTCTCGGCAACCGGCAGGATCCATTCCGGCAGGAACACACCGACCAGCTGCCGCTTGACGCCAGCTGGATTGGAGAGCGGCCCGAGCAGGTTGAAGATGGTGCGGGTGCCGAGTTCGACGCGGGTCGGACCGACATGTTTCATCGCTGGATGGTGCGCGGGCGCGAACATGAAACCAATGCCAGCCTCGTGGATGCAGCGGCCGATGAATTCGGGCGAGATGTCGATCTTGACGCCGAGCGCAACCAGCACGTCGGCGGCTCCTGTCAGCGAGGACAGGCCACGATTGCCGTGCTTGGCAACCGGCACACCACTGCCGGCGATGACAAAGGCCGATCCCGTGGAAATATTGACGCTGTGGGAATTGTCCCCGCCGGTGCCGACGATATCGATGGCGCCGTCCGGCGCGTCGACTTGCAGCATC
>NZ_RZRA01001368.1:0-1024 GCF_003998945.1 Mesorhizobium sp. M7A.F.Ca.CA.003.01.2.1
CCTTCGCCCTGCTTGTCGATCTGGTCGGCGCGCTGCGGGCGGACGGCCATGCCATCGAGCATATCGACCTCGGCGGCGGCCTCGGCATCCCCTATCGCGTCGACAACAACCCGCCGCCGCTGCCCGATGCCTATGCCCAGATCGTCAGGAAGCATGTCACCAAGCTCGGGCTGAAGGTGATGTTCGAGCCGGGCCGGCTGATCGTAGGCAATGCCGGTATCCTCGTCTCGGAAGTGATCTTCGTAAAAGAAGGCGACGCCAAGAACTTCCTCGTCGTCGACGCCGCCATGAACGATCTCATCCGGCCGACGCTCTACGATGCCTTCCACGATATCCGTCCGGTCGTGCAGCCGCCGGCGGACACGCCGCGCATGATGGTCGACGTCGTCGGCCCGGTCTGCGAGACCGGCGATTATATCGGCCTGGACCGCGATCTGCCCAGGCTGAAGGCCGGCGACCTGATTGCCGTCTCCACCGCGGGCGCCTATGGCGCGGTGCAGGCCGGCACCTACAACACCCGTCTGCTGGTTCCGGAGGTGCTGGTCGACGGCGACCGGTTCCACGTCGTGCGCCCACGCCTGACCTATGACGACCTGATCGGACTGGATTCGATGCCCGACTGGCTTGCATAGAAGCGCCGGAAACACACCGACCCGTCACAGGGAGCAATCATGACGAACGGCATCACCGTCACACGCGAGCGCATTGCCGCGATGGAACCGCGCATCCGCCCCTATATCAGGCACACGCCGGTGCTGCGCGTCGACATGGCCGACTTCGATCGGCCGCCGTTGGCCGTCGACCTGAAGCTCGAATGCCTGCAGCATTCCGGCTCGTTCAAGGCGCGCGGCGCCTTCACCAACCTGCTGGAGCGTGCGGTCCCAAAGGCCGGTGTCGTCGCAGCATCGGGCGGCAACCATGGCGCGGCCGTCGCCTATGCCGCCATGCGGCTTGGCCACAAGGCGACCATCTTCGTTCCCGAAGTGAGCCCGGCGGCCAAGCTGGAACGGATCCGCTCCTATGG
>NZ_RZRA01001369.1:0-1024 GCF_003998945.1 Mesorhizobium sp. M7A.F.Ca.CA.003.01.2.1
CAACGACAATCCGCCGCCGGCCAAGCCGAAGGCCAATCCGTTCACGATCGACAATCTGCTGAAGTCGCTGCAGTAGTAGTCGACTACCCACGGTCTCGATCGAGCAGCCGCCGCAGCATCGGTTCGATGCGTGACAGTTCGTCGAGATGCGCCGCCGACAGCTCGGCCAGGCAATCGTCGGCGCGCTCGGTCAGTTGCAGCAGCACGCGGCGATGGTCGTCCTTGTCCTGATCCCTTGTGACCAGCCCTGCCTCGCCGAGACGGTTGACCAGTTCGACGGCGCTGTGGTGGCGAATGCGCAGGCGTTCCGCGAGATCGCCAACCGTCACCGGGCCGCCGCCGGGGAATCCCTTGATCGCCAGCAGCGCCTGATGCTGGCGCGGGGTCAGGCCGGCGTCTTCCGCCTGGACCTGGCTGAATTCGAGGAACCGGCGGATCAGGTAGCGAAACTCCGACAGCCGCTGGTAATCGGCCTGGCTGATGGCGGGACGTTGTTCTCGTGGCTGCGACATATCAGACATGTGTTCGTTTTCCGGCGAAAGCTCAAACGGATTTCGGGCGAAACCGGCTTGAATATTTATATCGTGTTACGATACATAGCCACCGACAAACCCGGCTGGCCGCTTCGACCGTGCCGCACCCCAGACATACGGCCGCCGCCAGGAAGCAACTGCCATGAAGACCCATCATTCGAACCCGGAGCACCTGCGCGATTTCACCACGGATCCCAGGGTTCTGCTCGTCGCCGCCATTGCCGTGGTGGTGGCGACAGCCGGGTTGTTTGCCGGCATCGCGCTTTTGAAGCTGATCCGGCTTGCCACCAACATTGCCTATTTCGGCCAGTTCTCGCTTGCCGACCTGAAGCTCGAGAACACGCCGCTTGGGCTTGCCGCCGTCCTCGTTCCGGTGATCGGTGCGCTGATCATCGGCCTGATGGCGCGCTATGGCAGCGAGAAGATCCGCGGCCACGGCATTCCCGAAGCCATCGAGGCGATCCTGCACGTGCGCTCGAAACTCGACTCCA
>NZ_RZRA01000136.1:0-7935 GCF_003998945.1 Mesorhizobium sp. M7A.F.Ca.CA.003.01.2.1
CTGGCGTGTCCACCGGCACAAAAGGAAGCCGGCCGCATAATTCGCGCGGGCAACAAATCCGGGTTCACACGGTCTTGGGAGACTTCGCCGGCGCGTCGGTTTGCGAGCACCAAACGCAAAAACCCGCCTGTGCGGCGGGTCGTCGGCGCAAGTCAACGCCATACCCAAACTATTAGCATAGCTGCCCTCACATGTCAATGAAAAGCGACCCGACTGACTGTCGTCCGGCCCTCCGTTGACCTGAGTTTGGAGTCTGCAAATTCGCGTATGGCGATTGCGATCCAGCCATGCGCATTCTATCTCTGAAAAGCCCCTCGGGAGAGGACCAGCCCGGAGGAGGGTTCTGATGTTTCGCTTCGTCTTTCGTCTTGCCGCAATGATCGCGCTGTCGATTTCCGTCATCATGGCGGTGCTCGACGCGACACGCACAGTGGCGGCCTCCGTGCTGGTGCTGACCCCGCTCAACAGCAGTTGGCTCGCGGTCTCGCCCGACACGCGGGCCGCCTTCGAGACCTTCATCCGAACCAAGACCAGCCCGCTGCTATGGGATGGCGCCATCGCCTGGGTGCTGAACCAGCCGGGCTTCGCCGTGTTCGCGGTGCTGGCTTTCCTGCTCTATGCGATAGGCTACAGGCGGCAACGTCGCGCCGGACAGTTCGTCGCAAACTGATCCGCTTTCCGCGAAGAGAGGGAAACCCGCGCATGTTCTTTCTCAGCGACATGCTGAACAAGAAGCTCAATCTGCCGAAGCCCTCCGAGGCCCTGCCGGGCCGCGCCAGGGCGATCCCGACCGCATCCAGGCACAAGGTCTTGAAAAGACCGCTCAAGGGTCCTTATCCCGAGGGGCTGGAGACGGCCATGTTCGGGCTCGGCTGCTTCTGGGCTGCGGAGCGGCTGTTCTGGCAGGTCGAAGGCGTCTGGGTCACCGCGGCCGGCTATGCCGGCGGCTTCACGCCCAATCCGACCTATCAGGAGACCTGCACCGGGCTAACCGGTCATGCCGAAGCGGTGCTGGTGGTCCATGACCCCGGGATCGTCTCCTATGCTGGGCTTCTGAAGCTGTTCTGGGAAAGCCACGATCCCACGCAGGGCATGCGCCAGGGCAATGATGTCGGCACCGCCTATCGCTCCGCGATCTACACGAGCGACGAGGCGCAACTGTTGGCGGCGAGCGCCTCGCGCGATGCGTATGAGACCTCGCTGCGCGGTGCCGGCCACGGCAGGATCACCACCGAGATCGCCCCGGCGGCCGAATTCTACTTCGCCGAAGCCGATCACCAGCAATATCTGGCGAAGAATCCTTACGGCACGTGCAACCTCAAAGGCACCGGTGTCGCTTGCGCCATCCCTGCCGCCGCCTCCGCCTGACACAAGCTGCGGTGCGGCTTGCCCGCACCAAGCTTTTCCAAAAGGTCAAAATTCCGCGTGAATTTTGTTTCGGGCCATGCCAGATTGCCGCCGAGCGGGAGGGAATACACTCCTGGCTGACGTCGCATGCCTGCCGGAGAACCGGGCCGGCATGCGGTGCGTAACGGAAAAAATAACCGACAGGGTGTGGATCACATGAAACGTATCGTTCTCGGCCTCCTGGCCGCAACCGCAATGGTTCTTCCGGCTTTCGCCGCGGATGTCCAGCCGGCCATCCTCTATGATCTCGGCGGCAAATTCGATAAATCCTTCAACGAGGCTGCCTATCACGGCGCCGAGAAATTCAAGACGGAAACCGGCACGGCCTACGTCGAATTCGAGGTCTCCAACGCCTCGCAGCGTGAGCAGGCGCTGCGCCGCTTCGCCGAGGACGGCCACAACCCGATCGTCATGGCCGGCTTCGCCTGGGAGGATGCGCTGAAGAAGGTCGCGGCCGAATATCCCGATCTCAACTTCGCCATCATCGACGACGCCGTCGACATGCCCAATGTCCGCTCGCTGGTATTCAAGGAAAACGAAGGCTCCTATCTCGTCGGCATCATGGCGGCGATGGCCTCGAAGTCGAAGAAGGTCTCCTTCGTCGGCGGCATGGACATCCCGCTGATCCGCAAGTTCGAATGCGGCTATGTCGGCGGTGCCAAATCGGCCGGCGCGACCGATGTCATCCAGAACATGACGGGTGACACGCCGGCTGCCTGGAACGATCCGGCCAAGGGCGGCGAGATCGCCAAGACGCAGATCGACCAGGGCTCCGACGTGGTCTACGCCGCGGCAGGCGGTACCGGCGTTGGCGTGCTGCAGGCGGCGGCAGATGCCGGCAAGCTTGGCATCGGCGTCGATTCCAACCAGAACGGCCTGCAGCCCGGCAAGGTGCTGACCTCGATGCTGAAGCGCGTCGACGTCGCCGTCTACACCGCCTTCATGGACGGCAAGAACGGCACCTTCAAGGGCGGCGTCGAGAATCTCGGCCTCAAGGAAGGCGGCGTCGACTACGCCATGGACGACAACAACAAGGCGCTGGTGACGGACGAGATGAAGGCGGCCGTCGAAAAAGCCAAGGCCGACATCATTGCCGGCAAGGTCGAAGTACACGACTATACGACTGACAACGCCTGCCCCTATTGAGCGGCACGAACACACAGCCATGATCTGCAAACCGCCGGGCGCCAGCCCGGCGGTTTTGCCTTTACCGGATCGAGCGAAACCTTCGCTCCGTGCCGGACACCGTTTCGAGATACAGATGCAGCCGACGATCGGACCCATGGGCGAGCACGACGTAGCAGCGGTCGCGCAACTGCGCCTGTCTGCCTTTTTCGAGGGAACCGGAAGGACTCTCGGGGAAGATGCGGCAGGGCTTCGCGACTTGATCGCCGGTGACGGTTTCGAGGCGGCATTCGTGGCCCGGATCGGCGACACCCCGGTCGGGACATGCCTGCTGGTGCGCCACGAACTGGAGCCCGCGCATGATCTGACGCCATGGCTGGCCGGGTTGGTTGTCGATGCAAGGTATCGACGCCGAGGCATCGCCACCGCGCTGGTCAAGGCAACGGAAGCCCATGCGGCGTCACGGGGCGTCGAGATGCTCTATCTCTACACATGGGATGCGCGTGGTTTCTACGCGGCCCTCGGCTGGAACACCGTTGAGATATGCCGTTCGGACGGCGAGACGATGGCTCTGATGTCTCGCCGGCCTCGCCTATAGCAGCTTCGCGGCGAGACAACCGAGCGCGAACGCCACCATCAGTCCGGCGGCAACCACAAATCCACGCCGGCCGCCCAGCGCGTGCACGCCGACGCCGTATGGCCGCTGCGACAGGCTTCGGATCACGGTTGGCGGCCTGGCGTCGCTCAGGCCAGAACTACGCATCTGCGGCAGGTCGCCAATGCGCTGCGTGATCTGCTTCCAGCGCTCTTCGCCATCCCCCGGTTCGGCACGGTCGAAGACGTGCATGCGCTCGGCAAGTCGCACGACCTCGTCGCGGAAGGCCGGGTCGATCTCCAGATCACGTTCGGCCCGTTCGCGCTCCGCATCGTTCATCAGGCCACGCACATAGTCGCTGGCCCGTGCAATGCGATCGCTTTCACTGGCCATGGCATGCGCCCTTCCCTTTTTCCTCACCAGTGCGGCGGCTTGGTTACAGGCACTTCATCTCCCGTCTGCTCCTCCAGCGCCAGGAAGCGATCCGTCAGCGCGTCGAGCTTGCGCTGCATGCGCTCGATCACTTTCCACTGCTCGGCGATCTGGCCGGACAGTTCCTCGATGGTCTTCTCCTGCTCGGCGGCGCGGATTTCCAGCGTCGTCAGCCGGTCGGCGGGTATGGTCATGTGAATTCCCCAGTCTTCACCGCGATGTCTTGCGCCGCGATGTCTTGCGCCGCAATGCGAATTTCGGCTCCGCCATACTAGCGAATGTGAAGGCCCCGGCCACGTTGCAAATTGACAAGCGCACCGGGATTTGTCGAGAGTGAACCTGCTCCGCCAATTGGCACGGGCGGAGCGTCATGCTAGGCGTTTTGACCAAGCGATAAAAAAATAAGAGTGGGACAGGCTGCATGGCGCAAGCCGCAATCGAGTTGATCGGCATCAACAAGAGTTTTGGTGCGGTGCGCGCCAACCGGGACATCAATCTTGAGATCGGTCGCGGCACGATCCACGGCATTGTCGGCGAGAACGGCGCTGGCAAGTCGACGCTGATGTCGATCCTCTACGGCTTCTACCAGGCCGACAGCGGCGAGATCCGCGTTGGCGGCCAGCCGGCTTCGATCAAGACCCCCAATGACGCCATCGCGCTCGGCATCGGCATGGTGCATCAGCACTTCATGCTGGTCGACAATTTCACAGTGCTGGAGAACGTCATCCTCGGCGCCGAAAGCGATGCGCTCTTGAAGAAGAGCATCGCCAAGGCGCGCTCCGAACTGGAGCGGCTGGAGCGTGAATACGGGCTGGAAGTCGATCCCGATGCAATCATCGAGGAACTGCCGGTCGGCCTGCAGCAGCGTGTCGAGATCCTGAAGGCGCTCTATCGCGGCGCCGAGATCCTGATCCTCGACGAACCGACGGGCGTTTTGACGCCGGCCGAGGCCGACCATCTGTTCCGCATCCTTCGGCAGTTGAAGGACCAGGGCAAGACGGTGGTGCTGATCACCCACAAACTGCGCGAGATCATGGCCATCACCGACACGGTGTCGGTCATGCGCCAGGGCACGATGGTGGCGACGCGCGAGACCAGGAAAACGACTGTCGAGGAACTGGCCGAGCTGATGGTCGGCCGGCGCGTGCTCTTGCGGGTCGAGAAGGGCGAGGCAGAGGCCGGCGCCGTCAAGCTCGCAGTCAAGAACCTGACGGTCAGGGATACGCGCGGCGTCACCATGGTCGACGACATCTCCTTCGATATCAGGGCCGGCGAGATCGTCGGCATCGCCGGTGTCGCCGGCAACGGACAATCCGAACTGCTCGAGGCGATTTCCGGCATCAGGCGTGCCGTTTCCGGCTCGGTCATGCTGGATGGCAAGCCGATCGACCTGACCGGTGCCGCCGACCCCGGAGAGTTGCGCGACCGTGGCCTGGCGCATGTGCCGGAGGACCGCCATCACGTCGGGCTGGTGCTGGCCTTCGAGGAGAACGAGAATTCGATCCTCGGCTATCACGATGATCCCCGCTATTTGAAGGGGCCGTTCCTCAACATCGATGCCATCCGCAACGATGCCAGGGACAAGATCGCCAAATACGACATCCGCCCGGCCGACTGCCGGCTGAAGACCGCCAATTTCTCCGGCGGCAACCAGCAGAAGATCGTGCTGGCACGGGAGATGGAACAGGACCCGGGCGTGCTGATCGTCGGCCAGCCGACACGCGGCGTCGATGTCGGCGCCATCGAGTTCATCCACAAGCGCCTGATCGCCATGCGCGACCAGGGCAAGGCGGTGCTGGTGGTGTCGGTCGAGCTGGACGAGATCCGTTCGCTGTCCGACCGTATCCTGGTGATGTTTGCCGGCCGCATCGTCGGCGAGCGCGGTCCGGAAGCGACCGAGGGCGAGCTCGGCCTGCTGATGGCCGGCATCGAGCACCAGGAGGCCGCGCAATGAGCACGCCTTACGCCAAACTGCCGGCCTGGGCCGACTATGGCCTGATCCCGCTGATCAATCTGTTCGTCGCCTTCGTCGTCGCCGGCTTCGTCGTGCTTCTGGTCGGCGAGAATCCGTTGCGCGCCGCCGTCATCCTGGTCGAAGGCGCCTTCGGCAAAGGCACAGGCATTGCCTTCACCCTGTTTTATGCCACCACCTTCATCTTCACCGGGCTTTCGGTCGCGGTTGCCGCGCATTGCGGCCTGTTCAACATCGGCACCGAGGGGCAGGCCTACATCGCCGGCCTTGGCATCGCCATCGTCTGCCTGAGCTTCGACAGTACACTGCCATGGTGGCTGACCTTCCCGCTGGCGATCATTGCTGCGGCGGCGGTGGGCGCATTGTGGGCGCTTATCCCGGCCTATCTGCAGGCCAAGCGTGGCTCGCACATCGTCATCACCACCATCATGTTCAACTTCATCGCCGCCTCGATCATGGTTTACCTGCTGGTCGGCCCGTTGAAGCCAGCCGCCTCGCAAGCGCCGCAGACGCGCAACTTCCTCGCCGGCGCGGAATTGCCCAAACTCAACTGGATCATCGAGCTGTTCGGCGCCAAGATCCGTTCGGCGCCGCTCAACGTCACCTTCCTGCTGGCGCTGGTCATGGCCTTCCTGGTCTGGCTGCTGATCTGGCGCACCAAGCTCGGCTACGAGATGCGCACCTACGGTCACAGCCCGAAGGCGGCACGCTATGCCGGCATTTCCGAAACCCGCATCATCATCACCGCCATGATGATCTCGGGCGCACTGGCCGGCATGATGGCGCTCAATCCGGTGATGGGCGATCAGCACAATGTCGCCATCGACTTCGTTTCCGGCGCCGGCTTCGTCGGCATCGCCGTGGCGCTGATGGGCCGCCTGCACCCTGTCGGCATCGTATTGGCGGCGGTCCTGTTCGGCATGCTCTACCAGGGCGGCGCCGAACTCGCCTTCGAGATGCCGGCAATCAGCCGCGACATGATCGTCATCATTCAAGGCCTGGTGATCCTGTTTGCCGGTGCCCTCGAGCACATGTTCCGGCGCTACATCCAGGCGCTGTTTGCCTCGTTCAGTCCGCGATCGGTCGGCATGGAAGCGGTCAAGGGGAAAGGTGCCTGAGATGGATGTGTTCAACGCGATCATCCAGACACTGGACTCCACCATCCGCCTCTCGGTGCCGCTGCTGCTTGCTTGCCTCGCCGGGCTCTATTCGGAACGCGCCGGCATCTTCGACATCGGCCTCGAAGGCAAGATGCTTGTCGGCGCCTTCGCCGGTGCGGCCGCAGCTTCCGTGTTCCATTCGGCCTTTCTCGGCCTCGGCATGGCGGTCGTGATCTCGGTCGCCTTCGCCATGATCCACGGCTTTGCCTCGATCACTCATCGCGGCAACCAGATCGTCTCCGGCGTGGCGATCAATTTCATCGCCGCCGGCTCAACCATCATCCTCGGCCAGGCCTGGTTCCAGCAGGGCGGGCGCACGCCGGCGCTGCAACCGGGCGAGCGCTTCGAGGCCATCACCTTGCCGGGCGCCGAGGCCATCCGCGACGTGCCGATCATCGGACCGATCTATGCCGAACTCCTGTCGGGCCACTCGATCCTGGTCTATCTTGCCTTCCTGATGGTGCCGTTCACCTGGTGGGTGCTGTTTCGCACCCGCTTCGGCCTGCGCCTTCGCGCCGTCGGCGAGAACCCGGCCGCCGTCGACACCGCCGGCATCTCGGTCGCCTGGCTGCGCTACCGGGCGCTGATCTGCACCGGCATCCTCACCGGCATTGCCGGCGCCTACCTGTCGATGGTGCAAAATGGCGGCTTCGTGAAGGACATGACTGCCGGCAAGGGCTATATCGCGCTGGCAGCCTTGATCTTCGCCAAGTGGAAGCCGGTCAACGCCATGTTCGCCTGCCTGCTGTTTGGCTTCCTGGACGCTGCGTCGATCCGCCTGCAAGGATCCCCGCTGCCCATCATCGGCAAGGTGCCGGCGCAGTTCATGCAGGCGTTGCCCTACATCCTCACCGTCATCCTGCTCGCCGGCTTCATCGGCAAGGCAATCCCGCCACGCGCCGGCGGCGTGCCTTATGTCAAGGAACGTTGAGCGACGGGTCGGCTTTGCGCCGGGTTTTGAACACGATCATCGGAGAGAACGCTGAATGTCGCATGATCTGTTCGAGGCCGCCAAGGCCGCCATGGCCAAGGCCTACGCGCCCTATTCTAAGTTTCCGGTCGGCGCTGCCTTGCGCACCGAGGACGGTCGCGTCTTTACCGGCGCCAACATCGAAGTCGCCTCCTATCCGGAAGGCTGGTGCGCCGAGACCACGGCGCTCGGCCACTATATTATGGGCGGCGGCGGCAAGATCGTGGAAATCGCCGTGCTTGCCGAACGCATGGCCAAATGCTCGCCTTGCGGC
>NZ_RZRA01001370.1:0-1020 GCF_003998945.1 Mesorhizobium sp. M7A.F.Ca.CA.003.01.2.1
AGGTGCAACCTAGTGAACGCTGCGTGAAGGCTTCGTGATCAGCGTGTTCATCTGTCGTTCATGTGCCGGAAAAGGTTCACGGCCGGCGCCCCGATCGGATTTGCCTTTGCGAGAGAGGCTCGCTAGAGCCTGTTCCATCTTGGTGGACGGAAGACGGAACAGGCTCTAGCTTTCATTTGAGCATGATCTCTAGGACAAACGAAAAACCGTTTGTCCGCAAAAACCGGTTTCCACTTTTTGGGATCATGCATTAGAAGCACCTGCCATGACCGAACGCATCGCCCTCTATGCCGGCTCCTTCGACCCGCTGACCAACGGCCATCTGGATGTGCTGAAGGCTTCGCTGGCCGTGGCCGACATCGTCTATGCGGCGATCGGCATCCATCCGGGCAAGCAGCCGCTGTTTTCCTTCGAGGAGCGGGTGAAGCTGATCGAGACGGCGGCGAAGGCGGAATTCGGCAGCGATGGTGCCCGTATCAAGGTCGTCGCCTTCGAGGGGCTGGTCATCGACGCCGCCAGGAAGCACGGCGCCTCGATCATGATCCGCGGCCTGCGCGACGGCACCGACCTCGACTATGAGATGCAGATGGCCGGCATGAACGAGACTATGGCACCTGAGTTGCAGACGGTTTTTCTGCCCGCCAGCCCGTCCGTGCGCACCATTACCGCCACACTTGTCCGCCAGATTGCCTCTATGGGAGGCAACATCCGCCCCTTCGTGCCGGCGGCGGTTGCCGGTGCGCTCACCGCCAAATTCGCGAAATAAGATTCCGGAGATAGATATGCAGCTGAAAAAGCTCGCCTCGTTCCTCGTTGTGCTTGCCGGCCTTGTGACCGCATCGGTCTCGGCCTTCGCCGCCGACCCGGAAAACACCATGGTCATCACGCTGAAGGACGGAGACGTCACCATTGCGCTTCGGCCCGATCTGGCGCCAAAGCATGTCGAGCAGATCAAGAAGCTGGTGCGCCAAGGCGCCTATGACAACGTCGCCTTCCACCGCGTCATAGACGGCTTCATGG
>NZ_RZRA01001371.1:0-1019 GCF_003998945.1 Mesorhizobium sp. M7A.F.Ca.CA.003.01.2.1
CAGCGCCAATGCCGGGGCGAGGCAGGAGCTTTTCGACGCCTATGCGCTCTATCTGGCGCTGACCCAGATGACGCGGCTGTGCCTTACCGGAGCCTTCGAGCGCGACGACGTTCCGCCGGGGCTTTCGGATCTGCTTCTGGCGGTGACCGACCTGCCGGATTTCGGTGTGCTCGAAGCACACCTCAAGGAGACGTCGCAGAAGGTCAGGAAGGATTTCGACCTTTTGCTTCGTGCGGGATGACCGGGAAGCGATCGTCCCTTGGAATCGGGGACGTTTCGTGGTCCTCCAGTCTCATGCAGCTACTCTGTTCGCCGAATCTGCTGCAGCGCCCGGCTTGCGTGAGACTGCAAAATCCGGTCGCGCAGATAGGCATAGAAACGCGGCGGCAGCATGCCATAGTCGAATCGGGACGGTTTGCTCCCCGCGATAGGCCTGAGATCGGGACCCGGCCAGAGGAAATGATTGGTTTCGGTGACGACGATCCATGATGGCGTGTCATCGAGGCCGAGATAGGCTTTGAGGGGCGCAGGTATTTCTACTGCATCGGCAGGATCTGCTGGTGGCGAGTGTGTGACCGGAACGACCGTTATGACTTCACGGCCCTCCACGACCGCGCGGCGACAATGGCGCATGATCGGTTTTTGCGACCTTCTTCGGCACCCTTTTCGTGTTCTCTCACCCAGAGGTAAGAATAGGAAATCACCAGACCCGGGATAGGTTTGGGCAGGCTCACGGTGTCCAGTCTTTGAGCATTGCATCAAGCCCGGCATATTCGCTCGATACGGCGCTTTCGGCGATGGCGTTAAGCGTCTCGTCGTCCAGCTCTTCCACAGGACGGGCGACCCGTCCCTTGACCAAGACCTCGAACATCGCCGCCGACAGGAGTACCGTGTGGGTCCGGCCATTCTTTGTGATTGCGACCGGCGCACGCTGGGCAGCATCCTGAAAACGCCCGACATTCTGCTGGAATTCCGTTGAAGTCACTCGCATGACAAGGCCTTTCTTTTTTATCCAAAAT
>NZ_RZRA01001372.1:0-1015 GCF_003998945.1 Mesorhizobium sp. M7A.F.Ca.CA.003.01.2.1
GTTGTCCATCGGGGGTTCCTATGAGATGAAATGCCACCCCGAACTATGTTCGCCACATCCTGGGATGGCAACCGCCGGCGCTGGGCCAAACCGCCGCTCACCTACTGGCCAGTCCCTATTTGCCGGCCAGCCTTTATTTGCCAGCAAGCAGATCGTTGATCAGCCGCTGGCAGCGCTCGGCCATGAAGTCGAGCAGCAGCCGCACTTTTGGATCCTGCAGCTTCTTGTGCGGATAGACGGCGGCGAACTGCACCGGTGTCGGCGGCGTGCTGGGCAGGATCACCTTCAGCCGCCGATCGCGGATGAATGGCTCGACCTCGAAGCGCGGCTTGTTGATGATGCCGCGGCCTGAAAGCGCCCAGCCGGTGAGCACGTCGCCATCGTCGGTGTCGTAGGGCCCGTGTACCTCGAATTTCTGCGGGCCGGTGGGGGTCTGCAGCGTCCACACATATTCGCGCGCGCCCGAATAACGCAGCATCAGGCAGTCGTGCTTCTTGCCGATCAGTTCCTGCGGCTCAATCGGTTCGCCGCGCGCTTCGAGATATTTCGGCGCCGCCACCAGCACGCGCTCGCATTCCATGATGCCGCGCATCCTGAGGCTGGAATCCTCGATGATGCCGAGCCGGAAGGCGACGTCGATGCCTTCCTTCATGATGTCGACATTGTGGTCCGAGAGCCTGAGCCGCACCTCGATATCAGGGTATTTGTCGTGGAAATCGGGGATGCCCGAAGCGACCAGCCGGCGGCCGAGGCCGAGCGGTGCCGTGACGCGGATGGTGCCGCGCGGCTGGCCGGAAAGGGCAGAGACTGCCGCTTCCGCCTCGGTGATTGCCTCCAGCACCTGCTTGGCGCCCCCGTAAAAAACCGTGCCATGCTCGGTCGGCATCAATTGCCGTGTGGTGCGGTTGAACAGCCGCACGCCAAGGTGCTTCTCCAGTTCCTTGATGCGGTTGGAAGCGACCGCCGGCGAAATGCGCATGTCGCGCCCGGCCGCCGACAGATTGCCGAGTTCAAC
>NZ_RZRA01001373.1:0-998 GCF_003998945.1 Mesorhizobium sp. M7A.F.Ca.CA.003.01.2.1
GATCTGATCGGCGGTCATGGTGGCCATGGTCAAGCGCTCATCACGAAAGCCTGCTCGCCGACCAGCTTGCGGCGCAGCCAGGCGGAGAACTGGTCGACGATGAAGATCGTCGTGAACAGGAGCAGCACGAGGGCTATCGTCTTGGCGCCGAAGCCGCGCGAGATCGACAGCTTCAACTCCTCGCCGATACCGCCGCCGCCGACCGCGCCCATGATGGTGGAAATGCGGACATTTATCTCAACACGCAGCAGCGTGTAGGACATGAAGTTGGGCAGCACCTGCGGCAGGCCGGCGAAGCGCACCCGCTCGAACCAGTTGGCGCCGACGGCCCTCAGGCCTTCCTCGGCGCGCATGTCGATGTTCTCGTTGATCTCGTAGAACAGCTTGCCCAGCGCGCCGATCGAATGCAGGCCGATGGCGATGATGGCGGCGATCGGGCCGATCGAGACGATGGCGGCGAACAGGCCGGCGATGACGATCTCGGGAAAGGCGCGCAGCAGTTCCATGAGGCGCTTGACGATCAGCCGCAGCACCGGATGCGGCGTCAAATTGCGCGCCGCGATGAAGGAGAACGGCACGGCGAAGACGAAGCCGATGAAGGTCGAGACCAGCGCCACGTTGAGCGTGGTCAGCATCAGCTCGAAATATTCGGGGATGTAGAAGCTGCCCCAGACATAGGCGCGGCCAAGCGGAAAATTGAATTCCTGGGTACCGGTGTCATGCGGGGAAGTGATGTCGAACATCGCCCGCCAGACATCGTTCCAGTCCTTGGGGACGAGCCAGCTCAGGAAATCCAGCAAATGCGGCAACCGGTCGAAGAAATGCCCGGCATTGGCCTCGTCGGCGAACCACATGGTGCTGCCGAGCGCGGTGATGAGCAGGCCGACACCGATGGCGGTGTAGAGCCGGCGCAAGGACGTCTGGCGACGCCAGGCGTCGGCCATCTGGTGAGTGGCGCCGGAAGGGGCTGTCACGGAAAGGGTCATGATCGGACATGC
>NZ_RZRA01001374.1:0-998 GCF_003998945.1 Mesorhizobium sp. M7A.F.Ca.CA.003.01.2.1
GTGAAGTTCGAGCCCATCTGAACGAGACAGCGAACAGCGTGGCGTCAGTAACCTGCAAAGAGCAGACGCTGGCGTTTTTGGCTGCCCAACCCCAAGGCCGGCATTCGAACACGACTTAACCCGCCCTTAAATCGCCGCATCTACTCTTCAACCCGAACGCCATAGGCATCGGGGACATCAAGCACAGCGCATGGCGAACCGCAGAGACAGTCGCATCGAACCCAGTTTCGAGGGGCCGCCGCAGGCGCGGTCCTCGGCGGGTCTTTCGGTGAACGAGGAGGATCGCGTCGTGCCGAGCAATCGCAAAGCCTCCGCAAAACGCAAGCCGGCCAAAGGGAAATCGTCGCGGGTCAAGCGCGGCAGAAGCCGGCGCGGCCTGTTCGGCGTGCTCGGCCGGCTGTTCTACTGGTGCTTCGTGCTCGCCATCTGGGGCGGCATCGCCGTGGCCGGCATCGTCATCTACTACGGCGCCAAGATGCCGGCGGCGACGACCTGGTCGATTCCCGACCGCGCCCCCAACATCAAGATCGTCTCGGCAGATGGCCAATTGCTCGCCAATCGCGGCATGAGCGGCGGCGAGGCGGTCGGCCTGCACGAAATGTCGCCCTATATCCCGGAAGCCGTCATCGCCATCGAAGATCGGCGCTTCTACTCGCATTTCGGCATCGACCCGATCGGGCTTTCCCGCGCCATGGTCACCAATGTGCTTGGCGGGCATTTCTCGCAGGGTGGCTCGACGCTGACCCAGCAATTGGCCAAGAACCTGTTCCTGACACCCGACCGCACGCTGGAGCGCAAGGTGCAGGAAGTGCTGCTGGCGCTATGGCTGGAGCACAAGCACACCAAGGACCAGATCCTCGAAATGTACCTGAACCGGGTGTATTTCGGCTCTGGCGCCTATGGCGTCGAAGCCGCCTCGCGCCGCTATTTCGGCAAGAGCGCGCGCGACGTCACCCTGTCGGAAGCCGCATTGCTTGCCGGCCTGCTGAAGGCGCCGT
>NZ_RZRA01001375.1:0-993 GCF_003998945.1 Mesorhizobium sp. M7A.F.Ca.CA.003.01.2.1
CCGCAACACCCCGCGGCGCACGGCGTTTTGCGCCTTGTGCTGGAGCTGGACGGCGAAGTCGTCGATCGCGTCGATCCGCATATCGGACTGCTGCATCGCGGTACCGAAAAGCTGATCGAAGCCAAAACCTATCTGCAGGCGGTACCCTATCTCGACCGGCTCGACTATTGCGCGCCGATGAACCAGGAACATGCCTTTGCGCTGGCCGCCGAGCGTCTGCTCGGCATCGAGGTGCCGAAGCGTGGCCAGGTGATCCGCGTTCTCTACAGCGAGATCGGCCGCATCATGTCGCACATCCTCAATGTGACGACGCAGGCGATGGACGTCGGTGCGCTGACGCCGCCGCTGTGGGGCTTCGTCGAACGCGAAAAGCTGATGGTGTTCTATGAGCGCGCCTCCGGTTCGCGCATGCATGCCGCTTATTTTCGGCCCGGCGGCGTCCATCAGGACCTGCCGCGTCAACTGGTCGAGGACATCGGCAAGTGGATCGACCCGTTCCTGAAGTCGATCGACGACCTCGACCGGCTGCTGACCGGCAACCGCATCTTCAAGCAGCGCAATGTCGATATTGGCATCGTCTCGCTGGCGGATGCCTGGGCCTGGGGTTTTTCGGGCGTGATGGTGCGTGGCTCGGGTGCAGCCTGGGATCTGCGCAAGTCGCAACCCTATGAATGCTATTCGGAGATGGATTTCGACATTCCGATCGGCAAGAACGGCGACTGCTTCGACCGCTACCTCGTGCGCATGGAAGAAATGCGCCAGTCGGCGAAGATCATGCGCCAGTGCGTCGACCTTTTGCTCGGCAAGGAGAGCACCGGCCCGGTGTCGAACCTCGATGGCAAGGTGGTGCCGCCCAAGCGCCAGGCGATGAAGCGCTCGATGGAAGCGCTGATCCATCACTTCAAGCTCTACACCGAGGGTTATCGCGTGCCGGCCGGCGAGGTTTACGCCGCCGTCGAGGCGCCGAAGGGCGAATTCGGCGTCTATCTGGTC
>NZ_RZRA01001376.1:0-992 GCF_003998945.1 Mesorhizobium sp. M7A.F.Ca.CA.003.01.2.1
GTGCCAAAACCGGCAGCTTCCTGTCGGACACGATGAAGTCCGGCATGCGGGTCGGTGTCGGCTGGGGGCAGACGCTGTTCTCGAGCCTGCCTTTCATCAGCGCCAAGTCGCTCACCGACTTCAAGGTGATTTCGCTGCTTGGCGGTGTCGGCGTCGTGCGCCGGGTCAACCCAGCCGAGTTCGCCTGGCGCTTCGCTCAGATATTCCAGGGCGACGGCTATCTGATGCCGACACCAGCCGTGGTCGACAGCGTCGAGACCAAGATCGCCCTGATCGAGCGCTGCGGCCTGCAGGAGATTTTCGAAATGGCCGACGTGCTCGATGCCGTTCTGCTGAGCGTCGGCGGGATCGCCTCGGCCACCACCTTCTCTCGTGGTGGCTTCCTCAAGGAGGCGGATCGGGAGGCCCTGCTTGCGCGTGGCGCCGTGGGTGACCTCCTGTTCCATTTCTTCGACCGCAACGGCGATCTGGTCGACCACCCCGTCAACAGCCACGTGATGTCGGTGGATGTCGACCGTCTGCGCAAGGCACCGATCCGCATCCTCACCTCCGGTGGCGAGGAGAAAACCGAAGCGCTGCTCGGCGCCATGACCCTCATCGCCCCAACCATCCTGATCACCGACGAGGAGAGCGCGCGGCGCATGCTGGAAGCGGTCAGCGGAAGCTGAAGCTGTCCATGATGTAGTCCGGCCAGGCCTGCTGTTCGTCGAAAACAGCGGCGAGATCCGGTGTGTCCGCCAGTATTCCGCTCAGCACCAGCGCGGTGGCGATGCCGGTGCTGTTTCCCCCCGATATGTCGTGTTCGACGCTGTCGCCGACGCAGACCACGGTGCCACGGTCCGGCTCGCCGGCCAGCGCCAGCGCGGCGTCGAAAATCGCCGTGTCGGGCTTGCCGATGCGGGTAACGCTGCCGCCCAGGCTTTCGTAGAGATCGGCCAGCCGGCCGGCGCCGAAGCGAGGGCCAACGGCCGTCAGCATGATGATGTCGGGAT
>NZ_RZRA01001377.1:0-989 GCF_003998945.1 Mesorhizobium sp. M7A.F.Ca.CA.003.01.2.1
GCACCTCAGCCCGAGCCCGCGGCGCCCGCCCAGACGGCACCCAAGCTCGAAACCTTTGGCAGATGGTCGACCCTGGTCGACGAGGTCGACACCGGTGAGGATCTGCGCAAGACCTGCGCGGCCTCGACCGCCTTTATCGGCGCTGGCGGCGAGAGCGGCGTTCTGACGCTCATCATCACGAACGGCGATGCACTGCCGCCGGATGCCTACCCGTCCGTAACGATCGCCGTCGACAACAAGGCCTTGCCGGCCGGCAAGTCGGTTGCCGCCACTTTCGGCGACGACAAGGGCCGCGTCACTGCCAAGCTCCATTCCGATGGCGCCGTCAACGGCCGGCTCAGTTGGACCGTCGACAACCAGTCCAAGACCAGCCTGGCGCTCCTGCGCGCCATGCGCCGGGCATCGGTGCTTGACGTCTCCTTCGGCGATGCGCCGGTTGGAAGCATATCCATGGACGGCTTCACCAAGGCCTATCGTAGTCTCGGCGCATCGTGCGGGTTTCCGACCGCCGACGTTGCTCCCTGAAGACATCGGTACGCTGTGCGGCTGCTGGCGAGGCTGGCAATCCTGCTTGCGCCTCGCTATCTCTGAAGGGCGAGGGAGCTGTTGGCGACACTTTGCCATCGCTGCAAAAACCTCTAAGCCTTTCGCTTCACCAGATTCGCCAACCAAAGGCTTCTCCATGCGCTGTCCCTATTGCCAGTCGGAAGATACGCAGGTGAAGGATTCTCGCCCCGCCGAGGATGGCGCGGCGATCCGCAGGCGGCGCGTCTGCCCCGATTGCGGCGGCCGTTTCACCACCTTCGAACGCGTGCAGTTGCGCGACCTCGTCGTGGTCAAGAAAGCGGGCCGCAAAGTGCCCTTCGACCGCGACAAGCTTTTGCGCTCGGTGGAGATCGCCGTGCGCAAGCGCAATGTCGATCCCGAACGCATCGACCGCGCGGTGACAGGCATCGTGCGCCAGCTCGAACGTTCCGGCGAGACGGAGG
>NZ_RZRA01001378.1:0-987 GCF_003998945.1 Mesorhizobium sp. M7A.F.Ca.CA.003.01.2.1
ACCAGGTCCTTGTGCTGTGCTTGTGCGATCTGCACGTTGCAGGGCGCCTCGCGCAGGTGCTTGCGCGACAGCGAGCTGGTCGACAGATGACGCAGGAAATTGGGCGAGCCGAGCAGGACGTCGGTCAGCACGTCGGTCTCGTTGGCAAAACCCCAGGCGGTCAGCGGCTTGGTGCCGCCGGCGGGGTTGCGGCGCTGCAGCGAAAACGGCTCGGCGACAATGCGGTCATGAACGGTCATGGGATGCTCCTCGTGAGGTGACTTGGGGGTGTCTGATTGCTCGGTATCCACCAGTCGCGTCCACGCGGGGTGGTGACATATTCTGGCCAGCGAAACCCGATCGGCGGCTCGTAGTCGCAAAGCGGTGCGATCCAGTTCGAACCGCCGATGCCGCCGCCGGTGCGGGTAACGAACTCGTCCATCGCCGCCTCGCGGGCAGTCTGGTCTTCCAGCAGGCGAAGGGCGGCAAGCGCAATCGTGCGGGAGGCGCAGGCCACCATCGGGTCGATCGTGGCCGAAATACCGCCCAGCGCATTCATCACCCAGGCTGGATAGGGATAGCCGGTCTCCGAACGCAGCGCCGGGCGGGCGACATAGAAGCGCGCCGTCGGCGTATGCCAGCTCATGTCGGTGTAATCGTCGGAGGTCGAATTGACCTGCGAGGGCGGCAGGTCGCGGCGCAGGATCGCTTCCGCCGCCTGCGGCTCGATCAGGCGCTCCAGCTCTTCGATGAACGGCTCGTCGCTCGCCATGCGCCCGGCATTGACCTGCATTTCGCGCGCGACTGCCTTGGCGTCTTCGTCCCAGCGCGGCGGCCCGACCGCCGACAGCGCTTCATAGGCGATCTCGGCCATGGCATGATTGGCAAGTCCCGGTCGTGACTTCGACACCCAATGCCGCTCGGTGCGGCAATCACTCATCGCTGCCGCCGCCTCGGCATTGCGGTCGAGCACCGCGGTGACCTGCTCGGCCATGGCAAGCGTCGGCA
>NZ_RZRA01001379.1:0-986 GCF_003998945.1 Mesorhizobium sp. M7A.F.Ca.CA.003.01.2.1
CCGCCAGTCCGCTGAGGGTCCGGGCGCGGCCCGCCGCGCAGAAGGACGGCACCGACCTCGTCGCCTGCGCTGGGGAGATCATCGGCCTTGCCGGGCTGGCGGGCCACGGCCAGACCGATCTGCTGCTGGCGATCTTCCGCGGCGCCACGCGCGCCCGGGCCGGCATCGAGGTGACAGCGCCGGTGGCGCTGGTCGCCGGCGACCGCCAGTCGGACGGTATCTTTCCGGAATGGTCAATCGCCGAGAATATCGGCATCCGCTCGCTGGCGCGGCTGCGCAGCGGGCTGCTGATCTCGCCGCAGCGTGAGGCCGAGCTTGCTGCATTCTGGCAGAAGAAGATCGGCATCCGTACGCCTGATATGAACAACAACATTTTCTCGCTATCGGGCGGCAACCAGCAGAAGGCGCTGTTTGCGCGTGCGCTCGGCTCGGATGCACAGATCGTGCTGATGGACGACCCGATGCGCGGCGTCGACATCGGCACCAAGCTGGAGGTCTACGACCTCGTGCGCGAGGAGGCTGCCCGCGGCCGTACCTTCCTCTGGTACACCACGGAAACCGAAGAGCTCGACAATTGCGACCACATCTATGTCTTCAAGAACGGCCGCATCGTCGCCAATCTGCGTCGCGACGAGTTGACCGAAGAGAAGATCATCCAGTCCTCCTTCGGCGATGCGGCCTGAGATGACGGCGGCGACACTCGAAAACGGTCTCAAGGCGTCCGCGGCGCGCGGCAGCGCGGCACGCGCGCGCCTGCTGCGCGGATTGCTGCCGGCGCTGTCGCTGGCGTTGGTGCTCATCGCCATCGCCTGGCTCAACCCGCGCGCCATCAGCTATTTCGGCTTCAGCCTGATGCTGAACCTGGCGATCCCGATCGCGCTGGCGACGATCGCGCAGATGTTCGTCATCGCGGGCAACGAACTCGACCTGTCGATCGGCACCTTCGTCGGTTTCGTCGGCTGCGTCACCGCGACCTGGCTGAAGGA
>NZ_RZRA01000137.1:0-7895 GCF_003998945.1 Mesorhizobium sp. M7A.F.Ca.CA.003.01.2.1
GTCCCAATTGGTGTCGGCCTCGAAATATTTCGGATCGCCCAGGATCGGGCAGCCGATGTAGGCGGCATGAACGCGAAGCTGGTGGGTGCGGCCGGTATAAGGCTCCATCTCCAGCCAGGTCATCGTCTGCGCCGCCTGCTCGATGATCCGGTAATAAGAGACGGCGTGGTCGGCGCCCTTTTCGCCATGCGCGGCGACCCGCACGCGGTCACCGTCCGGCGTCGGCTCCTTGATCAGCCAGGTCGAGATCTTGTCCTCGCGCTTGGGCGGCACGCCCTTGACCAGCGCCCAATAGGTCTTCTTGGTCTCGCGGGCGCGAAATGCTTCCGAGAGCTTCATGGCGGCCAGTCGGGTGCGGGCGACGACCAGCACGCCCGAAGTGTCGCGGTCAAGCCTGTGAACCAGTCTGGGCTTCTCGCCCTTCTGGTTGCGCCAGGCCTCCAGCATGTCGTCGACATTGCGGGTGACGCCCGAGCCGCCCTGCACCGCAAGGCCCGCCGGCTTGTTGAAGACGAAAACCTTAGGGTCTTCATGGATCAGCATTTTCGACAGGACATCGGCATCGCCCTGGTTGCGGATCGAGTGGCCGGTCAGCGCACTCTCGCCCTTCTTGTCAACCTCGAGCGGTGGGACGCGAACCATCTGGCCGGGCTCGACACGGGTGTCGGCCTTGACCCGGCCGCCGTCGACACGGATCTGGCCGGAGCGCAGAAGCTTCTGCAAATGGCCGAAACCAAGGCCCGGGAAATGGGTCTTGAACCAGCGGTCGAGCCGCATGCCCGCCTCGCCGGCTTCCACCGTGATCTGTTCAACGCCTGCCATGTTTTTTGTCGCTTATCCGTTTCCCGAGCCAAGCTCGGCCTGTTCTTGGCGCGGCAATAGCACTAAGGCAGGCTTCTTGCGAGCCAAAGTCCCAGAAACAGGGCGATAATGGCGCCAATGACGCTGGCAAGGGCATAACCCAGCGCAGGCAGCGTGGCTCCCCGCTCCCACAGCGTCGCGAAATCGAGCGAAAAGGCTGAGAAGGTGGTGAAGCCGCCAAGAATGCCGGTGGCAACGAACAGCCTGACCTCGTTCGATCCGCCACGGCGCATCATGGAGGCGATGAACAGCCCCATGGCGAAGGAGCCGATGACGTTGATGGCCATCGTGCCCCAGGGATAGTTGGGGCCGACAAAACGCAGCGCGCCGATGTTGGTAAGGTGACGAATCCCGGCACCGATGCCGCCACCGAGGAAGACGAGAAACAGATTGAACATGACCGTTTACTGCCCCCGCAGGGCTGCCCGGTCAATCCCTCGTTGTGGGCGCAACCGCACGGACCAGCCGAGCTCGTCACCACTCAGGCGTTGCCCATCCCGGATATTTTTTCCTGAACTCGTTATAGAGGTCATCGATCTCCGTTTTGCCGATAGGGCGCGCCTGTTCGTAGAGGTAGCCCTTGACGTCGCCGGACAGCTGGTACGCCGCGATGCGCCTGTATGCTGCGCCGATGCCTTTGCCCTCGACAATGTATTGGTCCGGTATCGAGACACAGAGCTGCGCACCCGGCTGCAGATGGGTAACGGGCGGATCGGTCACGACAACGTATTTGGACTTCAACGCCGCCGGTCTGAATCGATCGCGACTATCGACCTGACAAGCCCACTCGATGCGAGGGTAAAGGTCCTTGTCCATTTCATAGAGCAATGAGTCGCTCATGATCCCGCTGGACGCAAATACCGACAACCGGTCCCCAGGTCCCATCTTTCCAAGAAGGTCATCGATAAGACGCCTGTATTCTGGAAGATTGTCGAGTTGCAGCGGGAGCGTGGCTTCCCTGGCAAAGACGTAGCTGATCGGTGACAGCACCTGGCGGCCAATTGGGAAAAAAGTACCGAAAAACGCCAGCACGGCGGCAACGGCTATCGCGGCGTTCGACCATCGCGATCTCAGCGCCGGCATCGAAACGATCGCAACGATTGCCTGGGCGTAGGCAGGAAAAAGCCAAAGAAACATTGGCACCGAATGGTGGCGATCCGGGTCCTGCATGCGGGAGAAGAGGAAGAAGGCAAGTACCGAAGCAACGGCACAGAACAGGGAAAATCTGTTTTGGCGTATGATGGAGATGTAAGCGCCAAATACGATCAACAGCCAGTTCACATAGCTGAGCCGCGATCCTGCCTGGTCAACCTGTGAAACGAAGCTTGTCTTGTATCCGCTGTAAAGGTCGCCATAGCTGGTTCCCAGTATCTTGAGGACCAGGGGTTGCTGGAAGGTCAGCGCGGCTCCGACAACCACGAGGATCACACACAGGCCCCCGACGGCGGCATTGCGGAGTGCCGGGACGTCGCGGTCTTTCGCGACCTGCAGAAAACAGAAGAAGGCCGCGGAAGTTCCGACCCCGATGACGGGATAAGCATACCAGCGGCGCAGCACGAATGCCAACCACAGGCATACGCCGACACGCATGCCGCTGATCACCGGTTCACGGGTCAGGAACCTCGATTTCCAGAGAAAATAGGTTGCCGCGCAAAGCGCGAGACAGCCGGCAATGTCCGGCAACCCACGAAGCGTCGCCGCCCAGAAGGGCGTGTAGAGAAAGGCCGCAATCCATACGGTGAGCCAGCTTCGGCATGAAGGCGTCCCGGTCGCCGCCTCCAGATAGCTTGTTCTGCCGATGAGAAGAGCGGTCGGAACCAGGTAAACAGCGACTATTCCGGCGATGTAGGAAAACCTCGAATCGCCAAAAATGATGTAAAACGGCATCAGCGGCACCAGGATCGCCGCACTGTAGTCGTCGGTGGCGATCGAGGTCCTCAAATGGCTGAGCCACTCGAGAGGGCTCTGAACCAAGAGCGTGCCCTGCCGGCTAAACGTGTCGAAATAGGCAGCGAAGTCCCAGTAATAGACAGGCTGTTCAAGCTCTACATAGATGAGAGCAAGAGCAATTCCCACAAGAGCGGTGCACACATATGTCGTTGCCCAAAATCCGAGAGATTTGTTCTTCGTCACTTGCGGCCGCCAGAAGGAGAAGAGGCAGAACTATCAAAGCCAGCCCGGACTACCGTTTATGCAGCCAGGATCCGTTCCGGCGCATGAGCGGCCGACAAGGATTGGCCAAGTCTCACATGCAGAGCACCCAAACGCTGCCGGCAGGGCCGGCAGCGCCGATTTTCCAAAGCTCAGGTCGTCCCGGCATTCTTCGGCTTGGTCGAACCGATCATTTTCCAGTTCTTGTAGAACATGGAATTGATGCGCTCGACGCTCACCGAGACGATGGCCAGCATACCCGCGATGAGGCGGGGAACCGGCGATGGCCTGATAATGTCCATGAACACGCAGTAGCGGCGGCCGTCATACTCGTTGACCGAGCGATGCAGCAGCGTGTCGTCGAAGATGAACAGCGGATTGTCGTACCAGTAATTCTTGACGTTGCCGCACTCGACGAAAATCTCCGACTTCACCGGGATCAGATTGTAGAGGATGCGCAAGCTGAGCCGCAGCGGGCCGAAATGCCAGGACGTCGATTCGCGCTTGCTGAAGACGGAAACGGCGATGGTCTTGATGTATTTGAAATCCTTGTTGAACTCGGCGACGTTGTCGATCCTGTGCTTGCCGTACCACTGGTAGACATACATGCCGCGCCGGCCGGCGCCGAAATTGGCATCGATATCGGCGATGATCTCATCCTTGCGCGCCTTGAAGATGTCCAGGACCTCGTTGACCTCGCGCTGATAGTCGGCGGGAAACTGCTCCAGCTTCCACACGCCAGGATTTCTGTAGCACAAGAGGTCGACCAGCAGGTTGAACGGCGAAAGCAGCCAGGTGAACAGGCCGTTGCCGAGAAAATAGCCTGAGAACAGCGACAGATCCTTGCGGTCGTTGCGCAGCACGTCGATCAGGCCGCAGACGATGAAGATCGTCGTCAGGATGGGGATGAAATAGAAGCCAAGGGCGAGAAGCGGGATGGCAATGGCGAATTTGCGAAGGGATTTGCGAAGATTTTTTGTCATTTTTCCACGCGCCAAGCGCGATCCTGTTGCGAATGAGGTGCCCAAATCAAGGCAATGGCCACCGCCCGGTCGTGCGCCTTGATAAGGTTTTTTGGGTTACCACACAACGGCCCTGCTACCGCGGCCGGCTGGCTGCCTGCTGGATCTGGTCAATAGCCTCACGCAACCCGGCTATTCCCGCTCTTTGCGCAGCTTTGCCCAATAATCGAGCCGCTTCCTGATATCGCGCTCGAAGCCGCGCTCGGGCGGATCATAGAAGGTCTGGCGACCCATCTTCTCCGGAAAATAATCCTGCCCCGAAAAGGCATCCGGCTCGTCATGGTCGTAGCGGTAGCCCGCGCCGTAATCCTCCTCTTTCATCAGCTTGGTCGGCGCGTTGAGGATGTGCTTGGGCGGCAGCAGCGAGCCGTGTTCCTTGGCGGCCCGCGTGGCGGCCTTGAAAGCGTTGTAGACGGCGTTGGATTTGGGCGCGGTGGCGAGATAGACGGTGGCCTCGGCAAAGGCGAGTTCGCCCTCGGGCGAGCCGAGATAGTCGTAGGCATCCTTGGCGGCATTGGCGACGACAAGCGCCTGCGGGTCGGCAAGGCCGATGTCTTCCATGGCCATGCGCACCAGCCGGCGGCCTAGATAGAGCGGATCCTCGCCGGCATCGAACATGCGTGCGAGATAGTAGAGAGCCGCGTCAGGATCTGAACCGCGTACCGATTTGTGCAGCGCCGAGATCAGATTGTAATGGCCGTCCTGGCCCTTGTCGTAGATTGGCGCGCGGCGCTGGACGATGCGCTGCAGACCCTCGGAATCGAAGACCTCGCCGGGCTTGGCTGCTCGCCAGACTTCCTCTGCCAGGGTAAGAGAGGCGCGGCCGTCGCCATCGCTCATGCGGATGAGCATGGCCCGCGCCTCGTCGTCGAGCGGCAGCGCCCTGCCCTCGGTCTCCTCCGCCCGCGCCATCAGCTTGGAGATGCTCTCCTCGCCAAGCGAATGGAAGACCAGAACGCGCGCGCGTGACAACAAAGCGGCATTCAGTTCGAAGGACGGGTTTTCGGTCGTGGCGCCAACCAGCACGACTGTCCCGTCCTCCATGACCGGGAGGAAACTGTCCTGCTGCGCGCGGTTGAAGCGATGGATCTCGTCGACGAACAGCAAGGTCTGGCGGCCATTGGCACGGCGCAATTTGGCTGATTCGAACACCTTTTTCAGGTCGGCGACGCCGGAAAAGACAGCCGATATCTGCTCGAAGGCGAGACTCGTTTCACCGGCGAGCAACCGCGCCACGGTGGTCTTGCCGGTGCCGGGCGGCCCCCAGAAAATCATCGAGCCGAGCGAGCCGGAACCGATCAACCGGGTCAGCGCGCCGTCAGGCCCCGTCAGATGCTCCTGGCCGACGACCTCGCCAAGGTTCCTCGGCCGCAGCCTGTCGGCCAGCGGCCGCCCAGGCGGCGTCTTTTCCGGTTCATCGACGCTGAACAGATCGGCCATGCACTTCTTTTTCGTTGGAGCATGAGCCCGAATGCACGGAACCCAGCCCTAATAACGCAACACCTGACGCAGTATCTGCCCGCCGCGCTCGACCGTAAAGCGCCACCAGCGCGTATCCGTCTTGGCCGCCAGCTCCAGGGTCGCTGCGGTATCGATGGTGGTGCCGTTCACCTCGCGCACGATGTCGCCCGGCTGGAAGCCGAAATCGGCGGCCGGTGAATCGCGGTTGATGTCGACCACGGTGACGCCCTTGATGTCCGTGCGCAGGCCAAGCCGCTGCGCGAGCCGGGGCGACAGCTCCGCGACCTTGGCGCCCGAGAACGGGCTGCGGCCATGCAGCGTCACCTCGGCAGCCTTCATGCCTTCCGGAGCACGCTCCAGCGCGATATCCATCGCCGCCTGCTGGCCCTTGGTCAGAACCGCGAAATTGGCGGTGGTGCCGATCGACAGCGTCGCCATCCGGTAGTCCAGCGCTTCGATGCTCTCGACCGGCTTGCCGTTGAGCTGCAGCACCACGTCGCCGGGCTTGAGCCCTGCCTTGGCGACCGGACCGGTCGCCTCGACCGACGAGACCAGCGCACCGGTCGGCTTCTCCATGCCGAGCGATTCTGCGATCTGCGGCGTCACCGCTTCGAACTCGGCGCCGATATAGGGCCGTTCGAAGAAGTCGAGCCCGGCCTTGGCCGCGTCGGCAAAGGCGCGAACCATGTTCGAGGGAATGGCGAAGCCGATGCCGATCGAACCACCGCTGCGGCTGTAGATGGCCGTGTTGATGCCGACCAGCTGGCCGCCCATGTTGATCAGCGCGCCGCCGGAATTGCCGGGATTGATAGCGGCGTCGGTCTGGATGAAGAAGCTGGAATCGGAGACGCCGATATGGCTGCGGGCCAGTGCCGAGACGATGCCGCTGGTGGTGGTCTGGCCGACGCCGAAAGGGTTGCCGATGGCCAGCAGCAGGTCGCCGACCTCGAGCGCGTCGGAATCGCCGATGGCAATGACCGGAAACGGCTTGTCCGAGGTGATCTTGAGCACGGCAAGGTCGAGAGTCTCGTCCTTGAGCAGCACCTTGCTGTCGAACTCACGCCCATCAGCGGTCGCCACCTTGACCCGGTCGGCATCCTTGATGACGTGGTAATTGGTGACCACGACGCCGGTCGGATCGACCAGCACGCCGGAACCCAGTGAAGACTGCGCACGCGGCTGCGAGCGGCCGAAGAATTCCTCGAAGAACGGATCACCGTCGAAAGGCGATGTCACCTTGGCGGTCTGCGAGGCATAGACGTTGACCACCGCCGGCGCCGTCTGCTTGACCAGCGGCGCAAACGACAGCTGCACCTCCTCGCGGCCGAACGGCACGCGCTTGTCGGGACCGGACGTCGCGTTCTCGCCCTCGACGCCATGCAGCAGGTCGGTCAGCACATCGGACAGGCCGGGATCGGTCTTGGTCTCCTCGGCCAATGCCTGCCTGACCACCGGTGCGGCCGCAAACGCCATGATGGCGAAAAGCAGAACAAAGGGCAGTCTTCTGGCGCGCATTCGCGAATCCTCCAAGGCAAGTTCGGGGGCATTGTCCCGACGATTGTGCAAAATGAAAGGCTAAGCCGCTGAAATCCGACTATTTTGGGCCAAAACCCCAGGGGCATGCCCGGAAATCGGATTCCGGCGCGGTTTGCTGCTTTCAGAAAACAAAAAGGGGCCCGCAGGCCCCTTTGAACTCATTTGGGAAAACCGAGC
This sequence comes from Mesorhizobium sp. M7A.F.Ca.CA.003.01.2.1, assembly GCF_003998945.1. Taxonomy (NCBI): domain Bacteria; kingdom Pseudomonadati; phylum Pseudomonadota; class Alphaproteobacteria; order Hyphomicrobiales; family Phyllobacteriaceae; genus Mesorhizobium; species Mesorhizobium sp. M7A.F.Ca.CA.003.01.2.1. The sequence goes on from NZ_RZRA01000137.1 coordinate 7,209, forward strand.
CTTATGCGGCTGCGGCGTCCGCATCAGCGCTTTCGGCCTCGATGCGAGCGCGGTCGCCGGCGCCCTTGGCCGAGACGTCGCGATCGACGAACTCGATGACAGCCATGGCGGCGTTGTCACCGTGACGGAAGCCCGCCTTCATGATGCGCAGATAGCCGCCATTGCGGTTGGCGTAGCGCGGCGCGATGGTGTCGAACAGACGCTTGACGACGCCTTCATTGCCGATCTGGGCAATGACCTGGCGGCGGGCGTGCAGGTCGCCACGCTTGCCGAGCGTCACCAGCTTCTCGACGATCGGACGCAGGTCCTTCGCCTTCGGCAAGGTTGTGACGATCTGCTCGTGCTCGAGCAGCGACACGGCGAGGTTGGCGAACATCGACTTGCGATGGCTAATGCTTCGGGCGAAGCGGCGGCCTTTGAAACCGTGGCGCATGGCTCTTTTCCTTCTTCAGTTGTTCAAGAGGCCGCGGCCTCTGATGGTTTTCCGCATGACCGTCGGATCGAGCGGCCCACGCCGCCGATCCTTGGAATTCATGCTCAATATTGGTCTTCGTAACGCTTAGCGAGGTCTTCGATGTTTTCCGGCGGCCAGTCCGGCACTTCCATGCCGAGGTGCAGGCCCATCGCCGCCAGAACTTCCTTGATCTCGTTCAGCGACTTGCGGCCGAAGTTCGGGGTGCGCAGCAT
>NZ_RZRA01001380.1:0-983 GCF_003998945.1 Mesorhizobium sp. M7A.F.Ca.CA.003.01.2.1
ACGCACGGAAGAAGGCAATGCCCTGATCTTCGAGACGGCGCCGTTGACCGAAGCGGTCGAGATCCTCGGTTTTCCCGAATTCGAGGTCAAGCTCTCCTCCGACAAGCCGGTTGCGCTTCTGTCCGCCACGCTGTCGCAAGTGTTCCCGGAAGGTGCTGCCTCGCGCATCAGCTACGGCATCCTCAATCTGAGCCATCGCAACGATGATCTGGACATCGTACCCATGGTGCCGGGCCGGGCGGAGACCGTCCGCATCAAGCTGCGCTGCTGCGGGCAGCGTTTCGAGGCTGGCGAGCGTATCCGGCTGGCACTGGCGACATCGCATTGGCCGATCGTCTTTCCGACCGCCGAGCAGGCGACGCTGTCGATCCATTGCGGGGACAGCCGGCTGATCCTGCCGGTGCGCGCGCCGCAGAAGCTGGACGACACGCTGGGGGCCTTCCTGGCTCCGGAAAGCGCCGCGCCGATGGAGCAGGAGGTTCTGGCCAAGGGCGACGGTTTTCAGCGCTCGGTTTCGACAGACCAGGTCACCAGCGAGACGGTCTACCAAGTCGTCAATGATGGCGGCACGGTGCGGCATCCGCATACGGGAATCGTCCTTTCAGCGAAGCATGTCGACCGGTTCTCCATTCACCCCGACGACCCGACCTCGGCGGTCGGCACCTGCACCTGGGAAAAATCCTATGGCCGCGGCGACTGGCAGGCGCGCCTTTCAGTGACGGCGACGGTGCGCGCGCTGCGCGACGTCTGGCGGATCGAGACCCACATCACTGCCCATGACGGAGACGAGCGGATCGTCGACCGCAGCGAGGTCAAGGAGTATCGGCGCGATCTCAACTGAGCGGCGGCGATTGGCAATCAGGCCATCGATTTCGGCAAGGCGACGGCCAGCGCATCGACGGCCAGCCGCACCTTCAGCGGCAGATGCGGTGTCTGCAGCCAAAGCGCGTGGCAGTCGTAGAGATATCGCGGCTGGTCCGGCA
>NZ_RZRA01001381.1:0-983 GCF_003998945.1 Mesorhizobium sp. M7A.F.Ca.CA.003.01.2.1
GGGTGTGCCGCATCGGCCGGAATGTGGCGCGGTAGATCTCGATGTCGGAAAAGCGTTTGACGGCGTCGTCCTCCGACAGGCCGACAGTGCCGATCTCGGGCTGTGAAAAGACGGCGGTCGCGATCGTCTCGTGATCGGGAGCGGTCGGATTTCCCTTGAAGGCGGTTTCGATGAAGCACATCGCCTCATGGATCGCCACCGGCGTCAACTGCACGCGGTTGGTGACGTCGCCGATTGCCCAGATGTTGTCGACATTGGTGCGGGAATATTGGTCGACGGCGATGGCGCCGGTCTTGGTCATCTCCAGTCCGATGCCTTCCAGGCCCATATTCTCGGTGTTGGGAATGCGGCCGATGGCCAGCATCACCTGGTCGACGGTCAGCACCTCGCCGCCGCTGACCAGCGCGTCGAGCCGGCCGTCCGGCCGCTTGCGGATCCATTCGGACACGGAATGGCAAAGGATCCTTATCCCCTTCTTTTCCATGGTTTCGTGCAGCATGCGCCGCAGGTCCATGTCGAACCGGCTGAGGATCTCCTTGCCGCGATAGACCAGCGTCGTGTCGACGCCGAGACCGTGAAAAATGTTGGCGAACTCGACGGCGATGTAACCGCCGCCCTCGATCATGATCGCCCTGGGCAACTCCTTGAGGTCGAAAGCTTCGTTGGAAAAGATGCAATGTTCGTGGCCGGGCAGCGCCGGATGCGCCGCCGGGCGGCCGCCGGTGGCAATCAGGATCTGGTCTGCTGTGACGGTGCGATCCTCACCCAGGAGATGCACGACATGCGGATCGACGATCATGGCGCGCGAGTGGAAGGTCTCGCCGCCGGCGCCCTCGACGTTCCTGACGTAGATCGCCTCCAGCCGGCTGATCTCGCGATCCTTGTTGGCGACCAGCGTCTGCCAGTCGAAACTGGCTTCCGGCACCGTCCAGCCATAGCCGGCGGCGTCGGCGAAGTGCTCGGGAAATTGCGAGGCATAGACG
>NZ_RZRA01001382.1:0-983 GCF_003998945.1 Mesorhizobium sp. M7A.F.Ca.CA.003.01.2.1
TGCCTGAGGGGATGTAGCCGCCCTTGCCGATGGTGACAGGCGCCACCAGCGACGAATTGGAGCCGACAAAAGCGCCCTCGCCGATGTCGGTGAAGAATTTCGAATAGCCGTCATAATTGCAGGTAATGGTGCCGGCGCCGATATTGGCCCCAGCACCGACACGGGCGTCGCCGATATAGGTCAAATGGTTGACCTTGGCGCCCTCTTCGATAACCGCCTGCTTGACCTCGCAGAAATTGCCGACCTTGGCCTTGTTCCTGAGATCGGCGCCCGGCCGCAGCCGCGCGTACGGCCCGACATCGCAATTGGACGCAATGGTGGCGCCCTCGATATGGCTAAAGGCATGGACCTTGGCGCCCGTGGCAATCTTCACGCCCGGACCGAACCAGACATGGGGCTCGACGATCGTGTCAGTGCCGATCTCGGTGTCGTGCGAGAAATACACCGTCTCCGGCGCGATCAGCGTCACGCCCGACAGCATCGCCTCATGCCGCCGGCGCGCCTGCCAGATGGCTTCGGCTTGCGCCAGTTCGGCGCGGTTGTTGATGCCGAGCGCGCTTTCGAAACTGGCTTCGGTGGCCACGACATCGAGGCCTCGCGCACTGGCGATCTCGACAATGTCGGTGAGATAATACTCGCCCTTGGCATTCTTGTTGCCGACCTGATCGAGCAGCGCCAGCGCATGGGCGCCGGCCACCGCCATCATGCCGGCATTGCAGAAGGTTATTTTCCTCTCCTCCTCGGAGCAGTCCTTCTCCTCGCGGATGGCAATCAGCTTGCCGTCCTTTTCGATCAACCGGCCATAACCAGTCGGACTGGGCGGACGGAATCCGATCACGACGACGGCAGCGCCTTCAGCCAGTTTCAGCCGCGCCACGGTCAGCGCATCTGCGTCGATCAGCGGCGTGTCCCCAAACATCACGAGAATATCGTCATAACCCTTTGATATCGCATCGCGCGCGGCAAGCACGGCGTGCGCGGTG
>NZ_RZRA01001383.1:0-981 GCF_003998945.1 Mesorhizobium sp. M7A.F.Ca.CA.003.01.2.1
TTGCCGGCGAGAAACTCGATCAGATTGGCATGGTGGATGGCGACGCGGCCGACATTGCCGCGGATGGTCTCGTAATTCTGCTTTTCGAGATAGGCGGGCAGGGCGGCCTCGCCGGGGTTCGGATAGCGGCGGGCAAAGGCCTGCCAGGCGAAGTAGTTATTCTCCAGCGGAAAATCGCAAGCGAGTTTTTCCAGCCGGGCTTTCAGCACGCTGGCCATGGTGCCGTCGCCAGAAGTGATCAGCGAATCGTACTGCGCCGGTGGAATGCCGAGGCCGAACAGCGAAGCCTTGCGCGACGTCGCCCATCTCAAAAGCTTGTTGTCGAAGACCGGCGCCAACTCCTCGTTGAAGAAGCGGCGCTGCTCGCCGATGTTCCTGGCCTGCATGATGCCGGCTGGGTCGACGCCGAAGAATTTTCCCGTGCGATGGCCCATGGCGATGAACAAGCCGAGCAGGCCGGTCTGGTAGAAATTGCGGTCGAACACAGTGATGCGACGGCGCCCGCGCCAGTTGCGGCGCTCCCAGTAGTGACGGCTGACAGGATCGAGATGCGGCGCGATGAAACGGTCATACGCTTTCGAATTGTGGCTGGTGTCGGCGGCGCCGAAGAAGCGGAACAGATCGCCCTGCGATGGCAAATGGCGCACCGCCTCCAGCTTCATGCGGTTCAGCGCGATGTGCGCGGTGTTGAGGTCGACGGCGTCGACCCGGGCCGGCGAGCGCGTGAGGTAGGCCAGGATGTTGCAGCCGCCGGAGGCGATGGTGACGACGCGGTGGCCCTGGCCAAGCTGCATCGCCTCCATGTCGACATCGGGGTCTTCCCAGATCTGCGGATAGACGAGGCCGGAGAACAGGAAGGCGAACAGCCGCTCCGAAATGCCGGCCTTCGACAGCGGGCGGTTCTGATAGACGGCCTTTCCAACTTCCTTGCCGCGGCGAAAAACCAGATCTGCGGAAACGTCCGTCATGGCAAGATGATTC
>NZ_RZRA01001384.1:0-976 GCF_003998945.1 Mesorhizobium sp. M7A.F.Ca.CA.003.01.2.1
AAGATGGGCGTCGGCGGCTCGATGAACATCCTGTTCAGGGCCGATCTGTCGAAATACGTCGCGCACCGGCCGAGCGTCCTCTACTGGGTCATGCAGCCCGGCGCCGACGTCGGCGGCATCGGCATGGGTCTGGTTCGCATGGTGCGGCCGTGGGATGAGTGGCTGATCGTCTGGGGCTACGACATCAACCAGCCGCCGCCGGAGGTAACGCCGGAACTGGCCACCGAGGTCGCGCGTCAATTGGTCGGAGATTCCGCGCTCGAGATCGAGCTCCTGGGCGCCAACACCTGGACGGTGAACAACTGCTTCGCCACGCACATGCAGAAGGGGCGGGTGTTCATCATGGGCGACGCCGCGCACCGGCATCCGCCCTCGAACGGGCTCGGCTCGAACACATCGATCCAGGATGGGTTCAATCTCGCCTGGAAGCTTGCCAAGGTCGTCAAGGGGCAGGCGGGCATCGGGCTTCTGGATAGCTACTCTGCCGAGCGCGCACCGATCGCGCGCCAGATCGTGACGCGGGCGAACCAGTCCATTGCCGAATTCGGACCGATCTTCGAGGCGCTCGGCATGGATGGCGGCGTCGATCACGACAAGATCCAGAGGAACATGGAGGCCCGCGCCGACGCGACGCCCGCGGCCGAAGCGCAGCGCGAGGCGCTCCGCAAGGCTATCGCCTTCAAGAAGTACGAGTTCGACGCCCATGGCGTCGAGATGAACCAGCGCTATGCGTCCGGCGCGGTGGTGACCGACGGCCAGCGCGAGCCGGCATTCGAGAAGGATCGCGAGCTGCACTATGCGCCAACGACGTGGCCGGGCGCGCGCTTGCCGCATGTCTGGGTGTTCGAGCGCTCGGGCAGGAAGGTCTCGACGCTCGATCTTTGCGGGCATGGCGAGTTCACGCTTTTGACCGGTATTGGCGGCGAGGCGTGGGTCGCCGCGGCGGAGACGGTGGGCGCGGAGCTCGGTCTGCCGA
>NZ_RZRA01001385.1:0-970 GCF_003998945.1 Mesorhizobium sp. M7A.F.Ca.CA.003.01.2.1
CCCTATGTCTGGCCGTGACAGGCCCTGCGCTTTCGACTATCGCTTTTGCCATGACGCTGCCGACCGATCCTGCCGAAAACCTCGCCGCCCTTATCCGTTGCGCTTCGGTGACGCCCGCTGAGGGCGGTGCGCTGACCGCGCTGGAGACGATGCTCAAACCGCTCGGCTTCCTGGTCGATCGGCCGGTGTTTTCCGAAGACGGCACGCCCGATATCGAAAACCTCTATGCAAGGCGTTCCGGCAATGGCCCGCATCTGATGTTCGCCGGCCACACCGACGTGGTGCCGGTCGGCGACGAAGCCGCCTGGACGCATCCGCCCTTCGCCGCCGAGATCGCCAATGGCGAGATGTATGGCCGCGGCGCCGTCGACATGAAGGGCGGCATCGCCTGTTTCATCGCCGCCGTGGCGCGCCATGTCGAGGCCAATGGCGGTCCGAAAGGCTCGGTCTCGCTGCTGATCACCGGCGACGAGGAAGGCCCCGCGATCAACGGCACGGTCAAGCTGCTCGAATGGGCGGCTTCCAGGGGCGAGAAATGGGATGCCTCTGTCGTCGGCGAGCCGACCAACCCGGATGCGCTGGGCGACATGATCAAGATCGGCCGCCGCGGCTCGATGTCCGGCGCCGTCACCGTCAATGGCCGCCAGGGCCATGTCGCCTATCCCTTGCTTGCCGACAATCCGGTGCGCGGGCTGATGAGCCTGGTCGATGCCTTGCTGCATCCGGTTTTCGACAAGGGAACCAGGGATTTCCAGCCGACCAATCTGGAGGTCACCTCCATCGATGTGGGCAACCCGGCCACCAATGTCATCCCGGCCAAAGCGACCGCGACCTTCAACATCCGCTTCAACGACACCTGGACGGACGAGACCCTGCAGGCCGAAATCCACAACCGGCTCGACCAGGCGGCCAGGCGCAAGAAGTACCGGCAGGGCAAGAAGACGCCGGTCGACTACGAGCTCGTCTGGCG
>NZ_RZRA01001386.1:0-970 GCF_003998945.1 Mesorhizobium sp. M7A.F.Ca.CA.003.01.2.1
GGCCCGGCCGATTCTGTGGTCGACAGCGGCATGATCCACCATCAGCTCAGAAACCTGGTCGTCGTCGGCACCAGCACCTATCCGAGCTGCTCCTGCGCCAACCCGAGCCTGACCGCGGCAGCGCTGTCCTTGCGGGCGGCGAGCCGGATCGCGTGAAAGGAGGTATCGCATGATCGAGATTTCCAGACGCTCGGCCCTGGCCGTCTTGGCTGGCGGAGTGGTTTCGACGGGGGTCGCCTACGCCACCGTTTCCTCCTTCTCGGACGAGGATCTGGTGCGCGTCACGCTGGAAAAATATCTTGGCAAGTTGAACATCCGCATCGAGCATCTGCAGCAGTTCGTGCTGGCGTTCCGCGACAGGAATCCATGGAATTTCCCAAGCGAAAAACTGAGTGATGCCGTCACCCTGGTGGAGGAGCTCAAACTGGGCGCCGCGCGTCGCTTGCTGCCCCGGCGGAAGCGGGAAGATCTGCTGCATTTCGACCGCTGGGTCGTCGCCGAATTCCATATGCTGACGGACTACGCCTGGCGCAGTTCGCCCAACGACCCGATCCGGTTTACCGGCTGGCAATCCTGTACCAATCCCTTCGCCAATCTGGAGCCGCCGAAACTTGCCTGACGTCGAAAGCGAGGCGGCGGCCTTTGCCTGTTGTCTCCGAGCAAGGAATACGAGATGCGACAAGGAGCCCGATCATGAAAGTTCTCTTTGCAGGCGGCAACGGCTACCCGCCCGAGTTCAGTGGCGGCGTTCAGTCGAGCACGCATCATCTGGCCGAACAGTTGATCGAGCACGGTCATGAAGCGGCTGTGCTCGCCGCCCTGTTCGGTGACGGTGTCTTCGGCTTCAAGGCACGCGCCAAGATGAAGCTGTTGCGGCAGCCGGCGGTTGTCGACAGCTATCCCGGCTATCCGGTGGTGCGGGCCTGGTTTCCCTGGGAAGCGGCGGGTTATGCCGTCGACAGGCTGAAGC
>NZ_RZRA01001387.1:0-969 GCF_003998945.1 Mesorhizobium sp. M7A.F.Ca.CA.003.01.2.1
GCACGTAATCCGTACCTTCCCACGGGGACAGAAAATCGAAATTGCGGAATTCCTGCTTGAGCTCGACCGGCTCATAGATAACGCGCTTGGCCTCGTCGTCGTAGCGCACCTCGACGAAGCCGGTCAGCGGGAAATCCTTGCGCAAGGGATGGCCTTCGAAGCCATAGTCGGTCAGCAGGCGGCGCAGGTCGGGATGGCCGGAGAACAAAACGCCGTAGAGATCGTAGGTCTCGCGCTCGAACCAGTCGGCGCCGGGATAGACGCCGGTGATCGACGGCACCATGGTTTCCTCGTCGGCCTGCACCTTGACGCGGACGCGCACATTCTGCTTCGGCGACAACAGGTGATAGACGACGTCGAAACGCTTGGCCCGCGACGGATAGTCGGCGCCGCAGACATCGATGATCGAGATGAACTGGCAGCGCGCATCGTCGCGCAGGAAGGTCATCACCTCGACCAGATCGCGCGGCTCGACATGGATGGTGAGTTCGCCATAGGCGATATCAGCCTCGTTCACGCGGCCGATCAGCTTCTCGCCGAGATAGGTCGACAGTTCGCTCAGGGATGCGGTCATGGATTTACCGTTCGATCGTGCCGGTGCGGCGGATCTTCTTCTGCAAGAGAAGAATGCCGTAGAGCAGCGCTTCGGCGCTCGGCGGACAGCCGGGCACATAGATGTCGACCGGCACGATGCGGTCGCAGCCGCGCACCACCGAATAGGAATAGTGGTAATAGCCGCCGCCATTGGCGCAGGAGCCCATCGAGATGACGTAGCGCGGCTCCGGCATCTGGTCGTAGACCTTGCGCAGCGCCGGCGCCATCTTGTTGGTCAGCGTGCCGGCGACGATCATGATGTCGGACTGGCGCGGAGACGCGCGTGGCGCGACGCCGAACCGCTCCGAATCATAGCGCGGCATCGAGGTGTGGATCATCTCGACCGCGCAGCAGGCGAGGCCGAACGTCATGAAC
>NZ_RZRA01001388.1:0-967 GCF_003998945.1 Mesorhizobium sp. M7A.F.Ca.CA.003.01.2.1
ATTCAGCACATCATAGATCTTGCGCATCTGCTCGCCGATCATGTCGCATTGCTCCGGCGTCGACTGGCTCATCGCCTTCTCGATCAGCGCCATATGCACTTTCAGCGCCTGCATCAGCAGCTCCTCGCCGGCCTCGGTGAGCGCGAGCCGCAGGATGCGCTTGTCCTTCTCGTCGCCTTCGCGACGCAGCAGGCCACGCGCTTCCAGCTGCGGCAACAGCATGGTGATGTTGGAGCGGCCGACGAGCAGCTTGCGGGCAAGATCGTGCTGCGACATTCCGGGGTGGCGATAGAGGTTCATCAGCACGTCGAGCTGCGCCGGCTTCAAATCGAGCGGCGCAAGTTTCACCGCCAGCGTGCGCTCAAGCACATGGCAGGCGCGCGCCACCGCGACCCAGTTGCGGAAACGCGGGTTGTCCCAAGGCAGCTCTTGTTTATTGTTCATCTTTGAACTATTATGTTCATGCTTGAACGTATGGATGGATTCTCACTATGGCATCATTCGGGCTGAAGGTCATCCGGGGCGTGTTCGGTGCGGCAGAGCGTGTCGCGCCGCGGCTCAGCGGACGCGCGGCGTTCGAATTGTTCTGCCGCACCCCGAATGTCAAGGCGCTCAGCGATGGCGAGCGCCGCGCTGTCGAGCGTGCGACGGGGTTCATGACCGAGGCGCGTCATCACCGGCTGAAGACCGCGACCGGCTGCGTCATGGTGCACGAGTTCCGGCCCGAGCCGGGCAGGGCGGCCGTCGGCACGGTGCTCGTCGTCCATGGCTGGCGCTCGCGCACCGAATATATGCGCGCCTTGATCGAAGGCTATCGCGCCGCCGGCTACAGGGTCGTTTCGCTCGACCTGCCTGGCCACGGCCAGTCGCAGGGCCGGCGCCTGAACATGGTCAATGCGGTGGATGCGGTGCGGGTTGCCGGCGAATGGTTCGGCCCGTTCGCGGCGGCGGTTGGCCATTCCTTCGG
>NZ_RZRA01001389.1:0-966 GCF_003998945.1 Mesorhizobium sp. M7A.F.Ca.CA.003.01.2.1
GACCGTCTCGGAGATCGCCGTCATCGGCCGGCCGGCGCTGCTGGTGCCTTACCCCCATGCGCTCGATCACGATCAGGCGGCGAACGCGGCGGCCCTTGCCGCTGCCGACGGCGGCGAAGTGCATCCGCAATCCTCGCTCTCGTCCGAACGCATCGCAGCGCTTGTCGGCGGGCTGATGGACGACCCCGATCGGCTGACGGCAATGGCGGCGGGTGCGAAATCGGCCGGCAGGCCGGACGCGGCACGGTTGCTCGCCGATCTTACAGAGGCTATTGCGTCCAAAAAAACCGTTTCGGATTTCAGGAAGGGGACGCAAGCATGAAGATGCCGCAGACCATCGGCCTTGTGCATTTCATCGGCATTGGCGGCATCGACATGAGCGGCATTGCCGAAGTGCTGCACAATCTCGGCTACAAGGTGCAAGGGTCCGACCAGGCCGAAAGCGCCAATGTGCAGCGGCTGCGCGACAAGGGCATCGAATGCTTCGTCGGCCATAGGGCCGAGAATCTCGGCGATGCCGAGGTGGTGGTCGTCTCGACGGCGATCAAGAAATCCAACCCTGAGCTGAAGGCCGCGCGCGAAAAGCTGCTGCCGATCGTGCGCCGGGCCGAGATGCTGGCCGAACTGATGCGCTTTCGCCAGGCGGTGGCGATCGGCGGCACGCATGGCAAGACGACGACGACCTCGATGGTGGCGACCTTGCTCGATGCGGGCGGGCTCGATCCGACCGTGATCAATGGCGGCATCATCAATGCCTACGGCACCAACGCCCGCATGGGCGACGGCGAATGGATGGTGGTCGAGGCCGACGAGAGCGACGGCACCTTCCTGAAACTGCCGGCCGAGATCGCGGTCGTCACCAACATCGACCCCGAGCATCTTGACCACTATGGCAGCTTCGACAAGGTGCGCGAGGCGTTCCGCCAGTTTGTCGAGAACGTTCCGTTCTACGGTTTTGGCGTGATG
>NZ_RZRA01000138.1:0-7869 GCF_003998945.1 Mesorhizobium sp. M7A.F.Ca.CA.003.01.2.1
TGACCGCGACGAGCAGCGCCCCGAGCGCTTCACCGTCGGCCAGAAGGTCGATGCCCGCGTCATCGCCTTCGACAAGAAGACCCGCAAGCTGCAGGTCTCGATCAAGGCGCTGGAAATCGCCGAAGAGAAGGAAGCGGGCGCTCAGTACGGCTCGACCGACTCCGGCGCTTCGCTGGGCGACATCCTGGGTGCCGCGCTGAAGAAGCAGGGCAGCTAAGTCTTCGCACCGCGAAGCCTTCGCACAGGCTCCAAAACAAAACCCCGCCGGAGCGATCCGGCGGGGTTTTTTTTTGACCTAGGTAAAGGTTGGAAAGTTACGCCCTGCCGTAAAGCGGCACCAGCGTGCCGCTCATCGCCTGATTGGCCGGCGAGGCGAGATAGGCGATGGCCTCGGCGGCGGCTTCGAGGCTGACCCATCTTGTGACATCGGCATCCGGCATATCGGCGCGGTTTGCCGGCGTATCTAGCGTCGACGGCGCCACGGCATTGACCAGGATGCCCTTGTGCTTCAGCTCTTCGGCCATCGCCACCGTCATGGCTGCCACCGCCGCCTTGCTGGCGGCGTAAGCGACCATGCCGGCGCCGCGCCGCGGATCGAGCCCGGCGCGCGCGGTGACGTTGACGATGCGGCCCGCCGTGTCCGACGACAGCATCGAGCGGATCGCGGCGCGGCAGCACAGGAAGGCGGTGCGCGCATTGGTGTCCATCATCTCGGCAAAGGACGCCGACTCGATCTTTTCAACAGGCGCCGAGGTGAAGCCGCCAGCCAGATGGATCGAGCCCCAAAGGCCCGGAACCTGGCTATAGAACGCTTCGACCTTCGCGGGGTCCGAGAGATCGACGTTGTGCACCAGCTGGACACGGTCATGCGAGGTTAAGGGGAAATGCGTAGGGGCGGCGGCATGAGCATTGGGCACATGGCAGATCGCGCCGTCGCTCAGCAGTTTGCCGACAACCGCACCGCCGAGCGCACCGGTCCCACCAGTCACGACGATATGCTTGCCTTCAAGTGTTTCCGTCATCTTGGACGCTCCTGTCATTTTTTTATCGTTAGGTCATTTCTGTGCCGCCGACGCGAAGCGTCGCGCCTTTTGCGCCATCACTCAATTGACATCTCGACATGGCAGTTGTCGCGTCTTTGCATGCGTCCGACACTTCAGCCGTGGCCCGCCAAAACGGGAAACCCGCGCTTCAGTCAACTGTGATTTCGATGACGCGCGGCAGTCCGGTGGCCCGGGCGCGCTTCAGCGCGTCCGCGAGAGCGTCGATATCGGCAAGCCGTTCGGCGCCGATGCCATAAGCCTCGGCCAGCTTGCAGAAATCCGGCGGCGCCGGCGATACGCCAACCGGCTCGACGCCGACATCGAGCATCGAGGTTTCGATCTCGCGGTAGCCTCTGTTGTTCCAGACGACGAAGATGACCGGTACCCGCGCGTCGAGCGCGGCGCCCAGTTCCGGCAGCGTGAACTGGAAGCCGCCGTCACCCGTGAGGCAGACGACCGGCGCATCGGGTATCGCAAGGGCCGCGCCAATTGCGGCCGGCGGGCCGTAGCCAAGCGCGCCGAAGCCGGTGGCGGCATTGAACCAACCGCCTGGCCGATCATGGTCGTAATAGAGGTTGGCCGCATAGATCGGCTGCGTCGAATCGCCGACGATGAGCGCGCCCGGCAAAGCGTCGCGGATCATCTCGACGGCGCGCATCTGCCCCTGCAGTGTCGGATTGAGCTCGGCAAAGGCTGCTTTGCGTGTAGTAGCGGCGCGCGACGAACCGCCCTCGCTTGCCCGGACATGGCGGGTTTCCAGAAGCAGTGCTTCGAGCGCCTCGGCGCAATCGGCCTGGATCGAAACCGTCGCCGGGCGGCGGGCAAGCTGGTCCGCGCCGATATCGATGCGGATCAGGTTGGCGGGCAGGACGAAGCCGCCATCGCTGTAGCCGTCATAGTCGGTCGGGCCGAATTCGGTGCCGGCGGCAATCACCAGGTCGGCGTCGGCCATCAGCGCCCGTACTGTCTTCAGGCTGGGACTGGCCGGCACGCAAAGCGGATGACCATGCAGCAGGCCGCGCGCATTGGTGGTCTGGACGACCGGCGCCCCCAGCCGTTCGGCCAGACGCCGCAGTGGCGCTTCGGCGCGTTTGGCGCCGCCGCCGACCAGGATCAGCGGGCGGCGCGCTGCACTGATGAGTTTGGCCGCGTTGGCAATTGCGACACCTTCCGGCACGGGCGGCGTCACATTGCTCAGCATGGCAGCGATGCCATCCGCCGGCTTGACCATGACGTCGGTCGGGATCTCGATATGCACCGGGCCGGGCCGGGCCGATGAAAACAGGGCGAAGGCCTGCGCCAGCGCGCCGGGCAATTCGCCAGCCTCGGTAACGCGCTGCGAAAACAGCGCCACCTTCTCCATCATGCCGCGCTGATCCGGCAATTCGTGCAGATGGCCCAGCCCCTTGCCCAGCGTCGGCGTGGCGTTGACGCCTGAGATCACCAGCATCGGCACCGAATCGGCACGTGCCTGCCCCATGGCGGTGATGGTGTTGGTCAGCCCCGGTCCGGTGATGACGAAGGCGACGCCCGGTCTGCCGCTGGCGCGTGCGTAGCCATCGGCCATGAAGCCGGCGCCCTGTTCGTGACGCGGTGTGACGTGGCGGATCTTGGAGCGCGCTAGCCCGCGGTAGAGTTCTACCGTGTGGACGCCGGGAATCCCGAAGACCGTGTCGACGCCATGGGCTTCGAGCAGCGAAATGAGCGCTTCGCCGAGTGTCGTCATTGGTTTTCCTCCCCTTCCGGCGCGAGGCCTAGTTCGGCCTCGACGGCCTTGATGCCGATCGCCGCCAATTCGCCGGGCGAGAACATCTCGCCGGCCAGGCAGCCTTCGATCCAGAGTCCGTCGATGATCGCATTAATCGCGATGGCATGGTGGCGCAATTGGCTTGCGTCCGATTTGCGCCGTTCGGCGGCGAGCACCTCGGCCACAACCGCTTCCACCTCATTGCGAAAACCAAGGTAGCCTTCGCGGTGGGCGTGGGCCAAGGTCGGATCCGCTCTGGCGCGGCCGATGAAGGTTGCCCAGAGCGAAAACACCCGCGCGTCGATAATCGGCGCATTGAGGTTGGCGGTGACGAAAGCCGCAAGGCGCTGGCGAGGCGAGGCATTCTCCATGACCAAAGCCGCTTTCGCCTGCTCGGTCATGCGGCCCATCAGCGCTGCATAGGCTTCCTGCAGCAATTCTTCCTTGCCGGGAAAATAGTGCCGGATCAGCCCGGCGGTGACGCCGGCACGCAATGCGATGGTGCGCAAGGTGGCGCCCTGCAGGCCATGTTCCGCCACACTGTCCAGAGTGGCCTCGATCAGATCCTGCCGCCGCCGCTCCTCGCCCTCGCGACGGAACCTGCGGCGGGATGGCATATTCATTGGCGCAGGATCGGTCGCGTCAGGCATGTCGGCCCGCCCTCGCAGGCGATGCAGAGCGCATCCGCCTCGAAGATTTCGACCGTGCAGCCGGCGGCTTCCATCGCGGCTTTGGTCTTTGGAAAGCCTGCGACGGCAATGATCTTGTGTGGGCTGGTCGGCAGCACGTTCAGGCTAAGGCCGTTGGAAGCCGCGAACTCTTCGGCGTCGCCTTCGACCAGCCGGATGTTACGCGCCTTCAGCATCTGATAGAATGGGGCCGGCAAAAGCGGTGAATGGACCAATGCGAGGTCGTCGGCCAGCGGGCTGATCACCGACATCAGATGCAGGCACGCTTCTTCGCCTTGCCACAGCGGAAGATCAAAGCCGTAGACGGAAACGCCCAGCGGCGTCAGCAGGTTGGAAACCTGCTGGATGCCTTCCTGGTTGGAGCGGACACCGCGCCCGATCACCAGCGTACGGGCATCGAGCCATACGCAATCACCGCCTTCGACCTGGCCAGGAACCTCGACGCGGCCCAGGATTGGAATGCCCAGCCTTCGGTAGGTTTCCTCATGCAGCGAGGGCTCCCTGGCGCGCAACGGCTTGCCCATGGACAGAATCAGCGCGCCGCGATCGGTCATCAGCGACGGGTCGTGCGTGAACACCGAGTCCGAAAGTCCATCCGCCGTGTCCTCGATCCATTCGATTTCGGCACCGGAAGCCGCCACCAGTTCAGCAAGGAGCGCGTGCTGCGATGCCGCTTTCGCCGGATTGAATCCGGGGCCATAGTGCCAGGCAGCCCTGTCGGCATTGCGCATGGCGTTGGCCGCCGACCGCATCAGCACGCGGCGCAGCGGCGCCGCCATGGACTGTGATCCGAAAGCGCTCATCGAAGTCCTTTTTCGCTGAAAAAAATCGAGAAAATTTCATGGAAGGCTATTTATACACTTGCACAACAAGCTCGCAAGTGCCGTAATAAGCAGGATTGACGGGCTCTCGCCGTTGGGTCCATGCTGAAGTCTGGAGCGGGGCAGTACAGCGTATATGTTAATTAGCCGGATACACGTTCGACGAACCGCAGCCGACCCGATAGAGGTCACCCGGTGAGCGTGGTGGAAGCTGCCGCAGTCCGATCCGGCAAGGCGCAGGACGGCGCCGCCGAAGCCATCCATGTCGAGAACCTGCACAAGAAGTTCGGTGAGCTGCATGTGCTGAAGGGCGTCTCGCTGTCGGCGCGCGACGGCGAGGTCATCGCCATCATCGGCGGCTCGGGCTCCGGCAAATCGACCCTGCTGCGCTGCATCAACTGCCTGGAAAACCCGACCAGCGGCATCATTCGCGTCAATGGCGAGGAGATCAAGCTCAAGGCCGACAGCCACGGCCACACCATTCCGGCCGACCGCAAGCAGATCGAGCGCATCCGCTCCAAGCTCGGCATGGTGTTCCAAAACTTCAACCTGTGGAGCCACATGACGCTGATCGAAAACGTCATCGAGGTTCCGGTGCATGTGCTTGGCGTCAAGCGCGATGTGGCGATCGGCGAGGCCGAGAGGCTGCTCGCCCGTGTCGGTCTGGCTGAAAAGCGCGACGTCTATCCGGCCTATCTGTCGGGCGGCCAGCAGCAGCGCGCCGCGATCGCCCGGGCGCTGGCCATCAATCCGCGCGTCATGCTGTTCGACGAGCCCACCTCCGCGCTCGATCCCGAACTGGTCGGCGAGGTGCTGAAGGTGATCGGCGACCTGGCGCGCGAAGGCCGCACCATGGTGCTGGTCACCCACGAGATGAAGTTCGCCCGCGAGGTCGCGACCCATGTCGTCTACCTCTACAACGGGCTGGTCGAGGAAGAAGGGCCGCCGGAGCAGATCTTCGGCGCACCGAAATCCGAAAGGCTGAAGCAGTTCATCCGCAACATCGGCTAGGCAAGCCGGGACGGAAGAAAACCGGGAACCAACAACAAACTGGGAGTCATGAAATGAAGACCGTTCTGAAGACATTTGCCGCAGCGCTGCTGCTCGGCGTCGCCGCCATGGGCGTGGCCAAGGCCGATCCGGTCAAGATCGGCGTCGCCGCCGAGCCTTATCCGCCCTTCACCTCGCCCGATGCTTCGGGCAAATGGATCGGCTGGGAGATCGACTTCATCGACGCCGTCTGCGCCGAGGAGAAGCTCGATTGCGTCATCACCCCGGTTGCCTGGGACGGCATCATCCCGGCTCTGACGACCAAGAAGATCGACCTCATCGTCTCCTCGATGTCGATCACCGCCGAACGCGCGAAGACGATCGATTTCTCGGACAAGTACTATAACACGCCGACCGCGATCATCGGCCCGAAGGACCAGAAATTCGGCTCCGCTCCGGACGACCTCAAGGGCAAGATCGTCGGCGTGCAAGTGTCGACGGTGCACGCTGTCTATGCCAAGAAGCACTTTGGCAGCACAGCCTCCGAGATCAAGGAATACCAGACCCAGGACGAGGCCAACAACGATCTGGCCGCCGGCCGTCTCGACGCGGTGCAGGCCGATTCCATCGCGCTTGGCGAATTCCTCAAATCCGACCAGGGCAAAGCCTGCTGCGACCTGAAGGGCATGGTCGCTCCCGATGACGAAGTGCTCGGACCGGGCGTCGGCGCCGGCGTGCGCAAGGAAGACACCGACCTGAAGGGCAAAATCAACGCCGGCATCAAGGCGATCCGCGCCAACGGCAAATATGACGAGATCTCGAAGAAATACTTCGATTTCGACATTTACGGCGGCGGCGGCGCGCAGTCGAACTGACGATCCTCGTATGAGCTGTGGGGTGTGGCGTCGCGCCATGCCCCACCTGCTCGATCTTTCCCAGGCATGTTTGCCGCCGACGCAGCCGTCGGCGGTTAGTCAGCACTTCGGGGGCGACGCTGATCGACGCACTTCTTTCGGCCTCCGCGGCCGGCATCACCGAGCTTCTCTCGCCCTACCCGCCAGGCTGGGGCGGGGCGCTTCTGGTTGGGCTGCTGCATTCGATCGAGATCGCGCTGGGCGCCACGTGCCTCGGCCTTCTGATCGGCACCGGCGGCGCCTATGGCAAGCTTTATGGCGGGCCGGTGGTGCGCGATCTCCTGGCGGTTTACACCACCATCGTGCGCGCCGTGCCCGAACTGGTGCTGATCCTGCTGCTCTATTACGCCGGCACCGACCTGATCAATCAGGCGCTGACGGCCATGGGTTATCAGCGCGTCGACGTGAGCGGCCTTGCCGCCGGCATCGCCGTGCTCGGCTTCGTCCAGGGCGCCTATTCGACAGAGGTGATACGCGGCGCGATCCTGGCCATTCCGCAGGGCCAGATCGAAGCCGCCCGCGCCTATGGAATGTCTCCGGGCCTGATGTTGCGGCGCATCACCTTGCCGTCAATGCTGCCCTTCGCTATTCCGGGCCTCGCCAATCTCTGGCTGATCGCCACCAAGGACACCGCGCTATTGGCTGTTGTCGGCTTCTACGAGCTGGCGCTGGCAACGCGGCAGGCAGCGGGCGTCACCAAGGCCTATTTCACCTTCTTTTTCGCGGCGGGCGTGCTCTATCTGCTTTTGTCGCTGTTTTCCAACCTCGTTATCGGCCGGGTCGAGACCTGGTCGCGGCGCGGCATGCCTTCGCTCAAGGAGGCGCGCTGATGGCCAACGAGGCGACCATCATCGACGTCGTCGCGCGAACGTCGCTGTGGCTGCAGCCGCACCGCATCGTGCTGATCCTGATCGCACTGGGCCTTGTTCTGTCGGCCGCCTTTTTCATGCGCTGGGACTGGCTGCCGCAATATTATGAAATGGGCTTGATCGGCCTCTGGCGCTCGCTGTGGATCCTGGCCGTCACCTGCGTGCTGGGCTTCCTGCTGGCCGTCCCGCTTGGCCTGGCGCAGGCTGCCGGCTCGT
Source organism: Mesorhizobium sp. M7A.F.Ca.CA.003.01.2.1 (assembly GCF_003998945.1). Lineage (NCBI taxonomy): Bacteria > Pseudomonadati > Pseudomonadota > Alphaproteobacteria > Hyphomicrobiales > Phyllobacteriaceae > Mesorhizobium > Mesorhizobium sp. M7A.F.Ca.CA.003.01.2.1. The sequence goes on from NZ_RZRA01000138.1 coordinate 7,290, forward strand.
TCTGGTTCGCCGCACCCGCCAAGGTGTTCTGCACGGTGATCCGGGGCACGCCGCTGCTGATCCAGCTCTGGCTGCTCTATTACGGCCTGGGTTCGCTGTTCCCGCAATATCCGTGGATCCGCGAATCCTGGATGTGGCCATATCTGCGGCAAGCCTGGCCCTATGGCGTGCTGGCGCTGACCCTGTCGTTCGCCGGTTATGAGGGCGAGGTGATGCGCGGCGCCTTCGCCGGCGTGCCCAAGGGGCAACTCGAAGCCGCCCGCGCCTTCGGCATGAGCCGCTGGAAGGCGTTCCGGCGGATCTGGCTGCCGCAAGCCATCTACCGGGCGCTGCCGACGCTGACCGGCGAGACCGTGCTGCAATTGAAGTCGACGCCGCTGGTGGCGACGATCAGCGTCATCGACATCTTCGCCGTTTCGTCCAAAGTACGGCAGGACACCTACCTCACCTACGAGCCCTTGCTGCTGCTGGCGCTGATCTACATGACGATAACCGGCATTCTGGTCTTCGCCTTCAGCAGGATAGAGGCCAGGATCCCGAACAAGATTGGTTAGAGGGGAGTAGGGGAGTAGGGGAGTAG
>NZ_RZRA01001390.1:0-964 GCF_003998945.1 Mesorhizobium sp. M7A.F.Ca.CA.003.01.2.1
GATGCCCGGCCGATCGGTGACGATGGCGTCCGCCTTGGGGCGCTCGCCGGCAAAGGGCTCCCTGGCAATGACGACATCGGGCGAATGGATTTGCCAGGCGGTCAACAGATGGCTTGCCGGCACGCCCATCCAGGCAGCGACACGGGCGCGGTTCTCGGCAACCAGCGTCTGGTCGTCATTCGATCCGGTGCCGATGTTGAGGCCCTGATAGATGCCGCCGGAAACACCGCCGACGCGGGTGAAATAGCCGTGGCGGATGCCTTGTGCCTGCGCCTCGTCCAGCAGCGGCGACCGAACGGGATCCGGTTTGGTCTGATTCAGCATGCGGGCGTTGTTGTCCGTGTGGGCGGTTTCGTCAAGAAGAAGGTGCTTGGTCGAGAACAGGCTGCAAAGCGCGGACGGGAGATTGGGAGGGGCGGCGGTAAAAAGTCAATCCGCCTCGGCAAAGGGCCGAACCGCCACGCCGCGAGGCAGCACCGCAAGCACCTTGAACAGCTCGCCCATGGCTTGCGGCCCGGCGAGGCGCTCGACGTCGCCGGCGATCCTTTCGCGCGCCGCCTGACCGGCATCGGCGCCAAGGCGGCCGGCGCGCTCGAGGATGCCCATGCCGAGCAGGAAGTCGCCCTGTGTCGTCAGATGGGCTTCGAGGCCATGTGCACGCGCGATCGCGGCAAGGGCGGCGAAATCGACGTGGGACGTGAGGTCGGCCTCACCGGGATTGGCCAGCACATCTTCGTGATCGTGGCTGCGCAAGGCCTGCAGCGTGTCCCCGACACCCGGCTGGAAATGGCCGTAATCGAGAAACAGGCCGGCGCCGCCATGCCTGGATATGCGCTCGGCGATTGTTGCCATCAGCGCGGTGCGGGCAGGTGCCACTTCGGCGATCGCGCCTTGCGGCGCGTGAGCGGCATCGGCGGGCAGCAGCGTCGGGTCGACCGAGCCGGCGCCGGCGAAGAAGCAAAGG
>NZ_RZRA01001391.1:0-960 GCF_003998945.1 Mesorhizobium sp. M7A.F.Ca.CA.003.01.2.1
GTCCGATTTCGACGCGCCTGCGGCGCAGTCATTTTCAAGCCGCACTTGCTCTGTCCGGAAAGCCGGTTCGGGGCAATGTGCCAGGGACGTGTGGGCGATATGAATTTGCAGAGCATGACCGGTTTTGCACGTGCCGTCGCCGAGCACGAAGGCACTTCGATCGCCTGGGAGGTCAAGTCCGTCAACGGCAAGAGCGTCGAAGTACGGCTGCGGCTGCCGCAAGGCTTCGAGCGGTTGGAACCGGCTGTCCGGCAGATACTTCAGAAACGTTTTGCACGCGGCAATTTTCAGGCGACGCTGACCATCGGCCGTGCCGTCGGCGCGCAGGCGCAGCCGGTCGTCAACGAAGCCTTCCTGAAGGACCTGGCCGGGCTCGCCAAGCGGCTGCAGGAGCAGTTCGGCGTTGCTGCGGCGACCTCGGATGGACTGCTGTCGCTGCGCGGCGTGCTCGACATTCCCGAAACTGTCGAAACCGAGGAGGCGAGGGCCGCGCTCGATGCCGCGATCATGGCCGCGCTCGAAGTGGCCTTGAACGGGCTTGAACAGGCACGGCAGGGCGAAGGGGCCGCGCTGGCTTTGCTGCTGTCGGGTCATATCGACACAATCGAGGCGCTGACGCTGCGGGCAGAAGTGGATCCATCCCGCGAGACCGCGGTGATCCGGGAACGCATCGCCGAGCAGGTCAGGCTGCTGATGGACGCTTCCGCCAATTTGGATGCCACCCGACTGCACATGGAGGCCGCGTTCCTGGCCACCAAGGCCGATATTCGCGAAGAGATCGACCGGCTGAAAACGCATGTCGCATCCGGCCGGGCACTGCTGGTGGGCGGCGGCGCGGTCGGTCGCAAGCTCGATTTTCTGGCACAGGAATTTAACCGCGAATCGAATACGCTGTGTTCCAAGTCGAATGCCGCCGCCATCACCGCGATCGGGCTGGACCTGAAGGCGGTGGTCGACCAG
>NZ_RZRA01001392.1:0-956 GCF_003998945.1 Mesorhizobium sp. M7A.F.Ca.CA.003.01.2.1
GTGCCATTGCGGCGATGCTCGCCGCCTGTGCGACCAGCGGCCCCGATCAACCGCCGATGGCAGCGGCGCCGAAAGGCGTCGAGGGCTCGTGGATCGACGCCAAGGGCACCGGCCTGTCGACCTTCACCGGCGGCACCTTCACGACGGTAGCCACCGACACCGGCCAGAAGCTTGCCGACGGCAGCTACACGATGACCGGCGCCACATCGGTGCAGATCAACGGCACCTCGCTGATCCGCCAGACCGCGGTCAGCTTCAACTGCCTGATGGTGTCGACAAGCCAGCTCAACTGCACGAGCTCCAGCGGTCAGAATTTCGTGCTGACAAGGCGCGTCTGAACCCACGACCATTCGTTTTCCAAGGACGGCGGCTGGTTGGCCGCCGTCCTTTTTTGTGCCGGCAAAGGGTCCCGGATTCCGCTTGCGTCATCCGGAACGCGATGGGAACATGGCCAAAGCGCCGGCTGTTATGTTCCAGTCAAGCAAGAGCGCTAATGGCCTCTGATCAGCTTTCCGGGAGACGAAGATGAAGAAGCTTGCCGCCATTGCAGCCCTGTCAGCCTCAGCCCTCGGCCTGTCGGCCGGCGCGTCCTTTGCCGACTACACGCTGAACATCCTGCATATCAACGACTGGCACAGCCGCATCGAAGGCAACAACAAATATGAATCGACCTGCTCGGCGGACGAGGAGACCAAGGGCGAGTGCATCGGCGGCGCGGGCCGGCTAATCACCGCGATTGCCCAGGAACGCAAGAAGCTGGAAGGCCAGAACGTGCTGCTGCTCAGCGCCGGCGACAATTTCCAGGGCTCGCTGTTCTACACGACCTATAAGGGCAAGGTCGAAGGCGAATTCCTCAACGACATGAAGTTCGATGCCATGGCCCTCGGCAACCATGAATTCGACGACGGCGAGGCCGCCTTGGCGCCGTTCCTCGACATGATCAAGTTCCCCGTGCT
>NZ_RZRA01001393.1:0-949 GCF_003998945.1 Mesorhizobium sp. M7A.F.Ca.CA.003.01.2.1
AGACAGCTGGTGCTGGTCGTCGCGGCCGCTGCCATGGCCATGGCCATCGGCGTGCCGCTCGGCATCTGGGCAGCGCACAAGCCGAAGGTCTACCGCGTCATGCTGCCGGTGCTCGACCTGATGCAGACGCTGCCGACCTTCGTCTACCTGATCCCGGTGCTGACGCTGTTCGGCCTCGGCAACGCGCCCGGCCTCATCGTCACCATCATCTTCGTCATCCCGACCGCGGTCCGGCTCACGCATCTGGGCGTCGTCTCGGTGCCGAAGTCGATCGTCGAGGCCGGCGAGGCTTTCGGCGCCACCAAGAGCCAGCTGCTGTGGAAGGTGGAACTGCCGTCGGCGCTGCCCACCATCATGGCCGGCCTGACGCAATCGATCATGCTGTCGCTGTCGATGGTGGTGTTTGCCGCACTGATCGGCGCCGGCGGGCTCGGCACCGAGATCAACCGGGCGCTCGGCTCGCGCCGCATCGACCTCGGGCTTGAGGCGGGGCTTGCCATCGTCGTTTTGGCCATCGTGCTCGACCGGATGACCCGCATCGCCGTTGGAGGCAAGAAATGACCGTCGCCGTCGATTTCAGGAACGTCGATATCGTTTTCGGCGCCGACCAGGCCGGATCGCTGAAGATGATCGACGCCGGCGCCAGCCGCGCCGAGATCCTCGAAAAGACCGGCAATGTACTGGGCTGCGCCGGCGCCAGCCTGACCGTGAACGAGGGCGAGATCTCCGTTCTGATGGGCCTCTCCGGTTCGGGCAAGTCGACATTGCTGCGGGCGGTCAACCGGCTCAACGTGGTGTCGCGCGGCCAGGTGCTGGTCAAGGATGGCGACAAGACCGTCGATGTCGTCACCTGCGACGAGGCGACCTTGCGGCGCCTGCGCCAGAAACAGGTGGCGATGGTGTTCCAGCAGTTCGGCCTTTTGCCCTGGCGCACGGTGGAGGAGAATGT
>NZ_RZRA01001394.1:0-948 GCF_003998945.1 Mesorhizobium sp. M7A.F.Ca.CA.003.01.2.1
GCTCAAGGTAGACGTGGTTCAATTGAACTTTCTCCCTTCGAGAGCTCTCAATGGTGATCGACATGTGCGACCAGGCTCGATCAATTGCCTGTTCGCTTATCCTTCATCGACAAGCGGACGCGTGCCGCCACCTCCCTTCCGTCACGCGAAGGACCCAGCCGGCGAGACCAGACGGCGTGCGTGGCGCAATCTTCTATGTGACGAGCGGCGAGATCGCGTGTGTCCCGCCGTGATGGGATCATCTATTCGTCGAGCGCGGCGCTGGCGCCATCATCGTCGATATCTGCAAACCCTGGGATGATCCAGCAGCTTCTCCTTCGACAGCAGCCCGGCGTCCTCGAGCGCCTCGAAATCCGGCAGCTGGCGCAGCGTGTCGAGCCCGAACTGCGACAGAAAAGTTTTGGTCGTCACATAGGTGTAGGGCGCGCCCGGCTGCGGGCTGCGCGGCCCCGAGGCGACCAGCTGCTCAGCGCGCAGCACGCCGATCAGGTCACGTGACACCTCCTTGCCGAAAAAGCTCGACAGCTCGCCACGGGTGATCGGCTGGAAATAGGCAATGCACATCAAGACAAGCGCCTCCGCCTGCGACAGTTCTTTTGCTCCCTCGCCCGCTGCCGTGCCGAAGGCTGCGTGAATGGCGTCGCCAAAAACCTTTTTGGTCCGGTGCTGCCAGCCGCCGGCGACCGCGACCAGCTCGTAAGGGCGGCCGGCGAGTTCGGCGCGAATGTCGTCGATGATCAGCTCGATATTGCAGTTTTTTCCCACCACCCGCGCGAGGACACTACGTGTCACCGGTTCATTTGCCGCAAAGATCACCGCTTCGACGCGGGCCATCCATTCGCACCAGCGCAGCTCCGGCGGCAGATGTTCCAGTTCGGTGTCGAGCAGCGCCGGCTGATCGTTTGGCTTGCGGCGGGCGGACGCTTCGCTCATCGCTACAGCCCGAAC
>NZ_RZRA01001395.1:0-948 GCF_003998945.1 Mesorhizobium sp. M7A.F.Ca.CA.003.01.2.1
CGACCGAGATTTTCGTGGCGAAGCCGGCGGGATACATCTCGCCAACCGTCGGTGTGAAAGCAAGGTCGGCCTTTGCCGCGCCGAGCCGGTCGAGATCGCGGGCGAGTTGGCGCGGGTACTTGTCGAGGTCTTCGCTCGGCGCGAACTGTGTCGGGTTGACGAAGATCGACACGACGCAGCGCTCGGCTTTTTCGAGTGCGATCCTGACCAGCGAGATGTGCCCGTCGTGCAAAGCGCCCATGGTCGGCACCATGGCGACACGAAGGCCGTCACGGCGCCAGTCATGGATTTGCGTGCGAAGTGCGGCAACGCTATCGACGACGACGGGTTGGCTCATGCGTCATCCCTGCTGTTTGTCGCCGAAAAGACATGGCCGGGGCCCGGGAATGTCCGGTTTCGCACTTCTGCTGCATAGCTCTTTGCGGCATGCGAGATCGCGTTGCGCAGGTCGGCGTATTCCTTGACGAATTTCGGCACGCGATCGACGGTCAGCCCGACCATGTCGTCGGTGACCAGGATCTGGCCGTCGCAGTCGCCGCTGGCGCCGATGCCGATGGTTGGGATGGCGAGGCGGCGGCTGATATCGGCGGCGACCCTCTCGACCGTGCCTTCGATGACCACCGAGAAAGCCCCGGCGTTCTCGACGGCGAGCGCATCGCGAAGCAAAGCCGCAACAGCCTCCTCGGTGCGGCCTTTGATCTTGTAGCCGCCGTCCTTCTCGACCGATTGCGGCTGCAGGCCGATATGCCCCATGACCGGAATGCCGGCGGCGACGATGGCCGCGATCTGGCTAACCATGTCGACGCCGCCTTCGAGCTTTACCGCCTGGCAGCCGGTTTCGTCGACGACCCGCCGCGCCGAGGCGACGGCAAGTGCTGCCGTGACCTCATAGCTGCCAGCCGGCAGGTCGACGACGACGCAGGCACTGGCCGAGCCGCGCATCACGGC
>NZ_RZRA01001396.1:0-945 GCF_003998945.1 Mesorhizobium sp. M7A.F.Ca.CA.003.01.2.1
GCCGCTGACCGTCGGGCAGGATGAGGAAATCATCGAGTGCTTCGGCGAACACCGGGTCGGTATAGGCGATGTTGGCATTGTGGGCGTTGAGGAAACTGACCTTGGTGAAGCGCCGCTCGGCAATCAGCCGGTTCAGCAGGGCGATGGCATCGTTCCAGCGGACCGCAACCACCGGGATGCCAAGAATCGTCTTCAGCGTGTCGAGCCCGAACGCGGCGCGGGCGGAATGCATGTTCATGCAAACGCCTCCTGCCTGAGAGGGGCGAGCTTTTCGAGGCCGAGCCGGATGGCAGCGTCGAGCGCCTTGACCTGCGAGCCCCGGAACGCGCTGCCGTCAACGTCGCGGATGTCGGCCGCCGCAGCCTCGAGCGCCCTGGCGAAGGCAACGGGATCGTCGGTGACGACGCAATTGGAAGGACGGTGGTCGATGCCGCGCAGCGAACGGCTGGTGGCGACCGAAGGCAGGCCGAGCTCGAAGGTTTCGATGGTCTTCAACTGGACGCCGCTGCCGGCGGTGCTGATCAGCGGGATGACGGCACCACCGCGCACGAAAGCTTGCGCGTCGGGCACGCGGCCGACAAATTCGACACCCGGGTGCTTCGACGCGACGCCCGAAGGCATGTGGCCCGCAATGCGGATGCGGAAATCGGGCCGCAGATGCGGCACGACCTTGCCCAGGAACCAGTCGAGGCCGATGCGGTTCGGCTGCCAGGTCCAGGTGCCGATCAGGGCGGCGTCGCAATCGGTGCGGCGCGGGCTTTTCAGGGTTGGCGCCTGGGCACCGGTCACCAGCGGCAGCACCGCCGAGCGGTTGTCGGAGGCGACACCGAGTGCGGCGCGGTCTTCCTCGGCCAGGGTGAAGACGAAGCGCGCCCGGCGGCAGAGACGCTCTTCGACGGTCTTGAGCAGCCTCGCCTCGCGGCGAAACAGCAGGCGCTGGAAGAG
>NZ_RZRA01001397.1:0-941 GCF_003998945.1 Mesorhizobium sp. M7A.F.Ca.CA.003.01.2.1
CGACTACACAACCTCCGTGCTGCCGCTCAGCATTCTCCGCGCCCCGAAATCGCGATCACACGCCCGGTGTCACCATCGATTGCTCGCCCAAATTGCACATCCCAACGCATCGAAAATATACCTGTGGAAATTATAGTCAACCAAATTAGCAATTCCTTAACCAAATGCGCTCGCGAATGGTTAATCATGAAAGCGGCTACGGCCTCTCGGACCGAAGCATGGCGCACAAGGCAAATCCTGTTTATGAATCAGCATATTGGCTCGATCGACGTCAATATGTTGCCGGACGCGCCAAGCTGTTCCTTGAGGTAGAATCAAAACCTGACAGCAAGAACGGCCAAGAATGAGCCGACAGCAATGTTCAGCGCGGCGCGCGAAATACACGGCTTAATTTTTGAGCGCATAGGTAGAACGTTATCGGCATTGTTGCGCAGCCACGCCGCCAATCTGGTTGCGCTCGCACCCCGTACGGTCCACCTCCAGGGTGGCTGCCGCAACTGGCCATCGCCTTTTGGCCGTCGGGGCGCTATTGGCAAGGTCACGATACGCCATGGTGATGTGAATGCGCTTTCTGTTTGTCCTGATCCTGCTTGTCGGCGCCGGCGTCGGTGTCATCTATCCCTGGGCGATGAGCAATTTCTCCGGGCACGAGATCGGCACCTGGCGGGTCTATGAGCAAGGCCGTTTCAAGCCGCTGACGGTGCCGCTCTCCGGCCGCGATGCGCCGGTGCGGGTGCTGGTCGACCTGACCGCAAGAGCCGAGCGCATCGTCTCGCAGCAGCGCACCGTGCTGACGCTGACCGCCGCCAGCAATGGCCGCACGGTGCTCGCCTCGACGCTGCAGTTCAACCATTCCGACAATCCTCGCCAGGCCAGCCCGCAACTGCCCGACAAGATCTTTCGCGACGAGGCCGGCGTCATCGCGACCGTCAGCCCGGGTC
>NZ_RZRA01001398.1:0-937 GCF_003998945.1 Mesorhizobium sp. M7A.F.Ca.CA.003.01.2.1
CTCGAGGACGCTTCCGGCGCGATCGATGGCGGGCTGGCCGGTGCCGCCGCCGCCGATATCCGCGCCTATCTCGACGACATTGCCGCCCGCGGCTTTGCCGCCACGTCGCAGGCGCGCAAACTGTCGGCGATCCGCCAGTTCTTCAAATTCCTCTACGCCGAAGGCCTGCGCGGCGATGACCCGACCGGCACGCTGGACAGCCCGAAAAAGGGCCGCCCGCTGCCCAAGACGATGAGCGAGGCCGACACCGGCCGGCTGATCGACCGTGCAGCAATTGAAGCCGGCGATGTCTCGTCGGGCGATGGGGACAGCCTGGCATCACTGCGCCTGCATGCGCTGGTCGAGGTGCTTTACGCCACCGGCCTGCGCGTTTCCGAGCTGGTCGGCTTGCCGGTGACGGTGGCGCAACGCGACGACCGCTTCTTCATGGTGCGCGGCAAGGGCGACAAGGAGCGCATGGTGCCGCTCTCCGCCAAGGCACGCGCGGCGATGAAGACCTGGCTTGCCGCCCGCGCCAAGGTGCCAGCCTTGGCCGACAGTCCGTTCCTGTTTCCGGCCGCCTCGGACAGCGGCTATCTCTCGCGCCAGGTCTTCGCGCGTGACCTGAAAGGGCTGGCGGCAAGGGCCGGCATTGCCTCGGCGAAGATCTCGCCGCACGTGCTGCGCCATGCTTTCGCCAGCCATCTCCTGCAGAACGGCGCCGATCTGCGGGCCGTGCAGCAATTGCTTGGCCATGCCGACATATCGACGACACAGATTTACACCCATGTGCTGGAAGAGCGGCTGGTGCGGCTGGTCAACGATCATCATCCGCTTGCCGACTAGGCCTCATATCGCTATGTGAGGACGACATTTCACCGCCCGGAGCCTTGGATTCAAGGGTTCCGTCAGCCACTGCCTTCCGACGTATCGGTCCGCTCACGCATGTATAATTACC
>NZ_RZRA01001399.1:0-936 GCF_003998945.1 Mesorhizobium sp. M7A.F.Ca.CA.003.01.2.1
GCATAGGTGTATTGGATGACATTGGTCTGGATTTTCTGGGCGTTGGGCTCAAGTCCCGATACATAATGGGCAGCGAAAGAATCGCCCCACAGCAGCACATTGGTGGCAAAGCCCGTTGTACGGGTGCAGTCGGCGAGATTCCAGTCTTCGATGCGGGTCCCGTTTTCGTTGAAGCAGATGCCGTTGCGCCAGTCGCCGACCCGGATACGTTCGGTCGAGAAGTCCGGGAACCGTTGCGGGAAACCGTTGCCCAGTGCACCGGCCAAACCACCGGCGCACAGCAGCGCGATGGCCGTCGCCGAAAAAGCGAAGATAGGCAGCGGTGCGGTATAGGCTCGTTTCTGGCGGAAGGGCTGCTCGACATATTTCCAGGAGAATGCCGCCAGGGCGAAACTGGCCACCGTCATCGCGACAATCGTTGGCACACCGACGGTCTTCAGCGAGAGATAATGGACGAACGAGTTGATTGGCCAGTGGACGAGGTAAAGCGAATAGGAAATCAGGCCGACCCAGACCAGCGGCGCCAACCGAAGCACGCGAGTGGCGACAGGTGCCGGCCTGTCCGCGTTATCCTGGCCAGCATAGATCAGCAGTGCTGTTCCGATGCAGGGGAATAGGGCATTGTAGCCGGGAAACGGATCGCTGTCCGAAATCATCACAAAGCCAAACGCAATCAGGGCAAAGCCGGCGAGGCCGATCAGTTCCACCGCCAGCCGACCGGCTAGGACCGGAGGCTTCCGCAACATCAGCATGGCGCCCAGCGCCAGCTCCCATATGCGCGTCGGCAAGAGATAGAAGCCTGCCGTCGGTGCCAGCGAGGTTGCTATGACTGCCAGGGCAAAGCTGCCGACGGCCATCGGCAGAAGTACCGTCAGCCAGCGCTTCGAGACGTATCGGTGGATCAGATAAAGCAGGATCGGCGCGAAGATATAATAC
>NZ_RZRA01000139.1:0-7832 GCF_003998945.1 Mesorhizobium sp. M7A.F.Ca.CA.003.01.2.1
TCGCTAACCAGGCTCTGTTCCATGCCCCATTCCAGAGCCGAAGCCAGGATCTCGTCCAGGGGAACGCGTGACGACCCCGATGCCAGTTCGACCAGCAGATAGACGTCGCCCCGTGTCTCCAGTTGGTAGGCAAGGTCGGGCACGTGCTTGAGCGCCAATCGCAGGCCCACATCGGAGAAGAACTCGAGGCCAGTCAGGAATTCCCCGGCCTCGCCGCGCAGGAAGGCGCCGAACGAAACGGCGGCGGCAAAGTCGGGCAGGACCAGAAGGGCGCTCGCTTGCTGCCGAGGCTTGGGGTAGAGCCGCAGGATCGCGCGCGTGACGATGCCGAGCGTGCCCTCAGCGCCACAGAACAGCTTGCGCAGTTGATAGCCGGCATTGTCCTTCTGCACCGCGCGCAGTCCGTCCCAAATCCCGCCATCAGGCGTCACGACTTCGAGACCCAGGACGAGATCCTGCATCATGCCGTATCGGAAAGCCTGGCTGCCGCCGGCATTGGTGCCGATCAGGCCGCCGATCCTGGCGCTGCCTTCTGCGCCCAGATGCATTGGAAACATCAGCCCATGCGGCTCCAGCGCCTCGTGCAGCGTGGCCAGCACGACACCCGCCTCGACGACGATCGATCCGCTGTCCAGATACGGCTTCCCGATCGCCGTCATGCGTGACAGCGAGACGATCACCGCATTCGGCTGCTCGGCGACGGCGGCGCCGCAAAGCCCGGTGTTTCCGCCTTGCGGCACGACTGCCAGTCCGGCCTCGCGACATAGTTTGACGACACTGGCAACCTGCGACGTATTCGCGGGCCTGGCAACGCCAAGAGGTGCGACGCCGTAGCGATTGAGCCAATCGCGCTGGTAGGGCTCGGCATCCCGGCCCGAAAGCCAGCCTTTCGGCCCGAGAATCTCGTGCAGCGCGGTGGCGGGATCGGTCATTGATTTACCCGAGTTAGCTGAGGGCGTGCCGTGCGACACGTCCCGGATCGTTGCTTCCAATCAATGACCCAGCACCTGCGACAGGAATTGTCGAGTGCGCTCGTTGCGGGAAGAGGTGAAGAACTCGTCCGGAGGCGCTTCTTCGAGGATCTCGCCGCCGTCCATGAAAAGCACCCGGTCCGCCACGCGACGCGCAAAGCCCATCTCATGCGTCACGCAGATCATCGTCATGCCTTCCGAGGCAAGCGTGACCATGACGTCAAGCACTTCGGAAACCATTTCCGGATCGAGCGCCGAGGTCGGTTCGTCGAACAGCATGATCTGCGGCTGCATGCAAAGTGCGCGTGCAATGGCGACGCGCTGCTGCTGACCGCCGGACAATTGGCTGGGATATTTCATGGCCTGCTCGGGAATGCGCACCTTCTCCAGGTAGTGGCGGGCGGTTGCCTCGGCTTGCGCCCGCGGCTGCTTGCGCACGATCATCGGGGAGATCATGCAGTTCTCCAGCACCGTCATGTGCGGGAACAGGTTGAAGTGCTGGAACACCATGCCGACTTCACGCCTGATCTCGTCGATATTGCCGACATCGTCGTTGAGCTCGGTCCCGAGCACCGCGATGCGGCCGCCATTGTGCTGTTCGAGGCGGTTGATGCAGCGGATCATCGTCGATTTGCCGGAGCCGGAGGGTCCGCAGACGACGATTTTTTCGCCCCGTTGTACGGAAAGGTTTATCCCGCGCAGTGCTTGGAACGTGCCGTAGTATTTGTCGAGGTTTTCGATGCGGAGCGCCGGCTCACCGGTCGAATTGGTTGAGATCACCTGCACGCCTCCTTACCGTTCGCTGACCGACATGCGGCGCTCGAGAAAGGCGCCATAGCGGGATAGGCTGAAGACGAAGATGAAGTAGATGAAGGCGATGAAGGCATAGACTTCGACATAGGCGAAGCGCCATTCGCCGGTGCCATAGGCGGCATTGCCGGAAGCCAGGATCTCGAAGAAACCGACGATGACCACCAGCGAGGTCTCCTTGAACGAGATGACGAACTGGTTGATCGTGGCCGGCATCGCGTTGCGCATTGCCTGAGGCAGGAGGATGCGGCTGATGCGTTGCCAGTAGCGCATGCCGAGCGCCATGGCAGCCTCCTCCTGTCCTGTCGCAACGCCCTGCATGCCGCCTCTCACGATCTCAGCCTGATAGGCGGAGAAGAACAGAGCGGAGCCGAGGATCACGCGGTAAAGCTTATCGCCCTGCAGCCATTGCGGCAGCGCGAACGGCAGAACCACTGCAAAGGTGAAGAGGATCGATATCAGCGGAAGCGACCGGACCCCGTCGATGATGAGGCCGGTGGTCCGCGAAATCCAGGGCAGCTCCGACCGGCGTAGCAAGGCCAGGCAGATCGCCAAGGGGAAACCGATCAGGCAGGTGGTAACGAAGATGAACAGGGTCAGCGCCAGCCCGCCCCAGGCTTCCTCGCCGACATGGGCAAGGCCAAGCACGCCGCCTTTCATCAATAGGTAGAAAAGGCCTGTTCCGGCTCCCCATACCAGCGCGATCCGGCGGCCCGTCCAGAACGCCGGGATACAGCTCAGCACCGTCATCACCACAACGGCGACGCAGGCCAGCGCCGAGCGCCATTGTTCCTCGTAGGGATAGAGGCCGAAGAAGATGATCCGCCATCTCGCTGCGATGACCGACCAGCAGGCTCCCGCTGTCGCCTGGCAGGCTTCCGGCCCGCCGCTGGTGGTGAAGACAGCCGAGAAAACCGCCCAATTCAGCAGCTTCCAGACCAGGAAGACCATGATCGTCAGACAGGCCAGCGACACCACCGCCTGAAGCGGCGTCGCGAAGAAGCGTCGCCTCAGATCCTCAAGCCTGCCGGGAGCGGGTGGAGCGACAATGACCATCTCCATCTCTCAGCCCCTCAGTTGATTGCCCTTGAGGGCAATTGCCTTGTTGATGCGGTTGAAGACGGCGGCAAGGCTGAGGTTGATGGCGAGGAAGCCTGCCATCAGGATGCCGATCGCTTCGAGGGTTTGCCCGGAATGGTTGATCGTCAGCGCCACAATCATGAAGAAGTCGGTGAAGCCCACGGCGATGCCCATCGTCGTCGCCTTCATCAGCCAGACATACTGATTGGCAAGGATCGGCAGCATGGCACGCAGCGCCAGCGGCAGCCGCACCAGCGTGAAGACCCGCCAGGGACTAAGGCCCAAGGAAAGGGCTGCCTCGACCTGGCCGGTGCCGACAGATTTGAAGCCTCCGCGCACGATCTCCGCAATGTAGGAGCCGCCATAGATGGCGATGGCGATGGCGAGGGTGGCGAACTCCGGAGGGATACGCAGGCCGCCTCTCAGATTGAGGCCTTGCAGGGCAGGGAAGTCCAGCAGCGGCGTATCCGGCAGACGTCCGAGAGCCAGAATGATGGTCGCGCAGGCCAGTGCCGCTGCGGCGGCGGCAAACTGGATGGTGCGCCGCTGGCCGATCGGCTGGGCAAGGAGCGACGTCCTGCCCAGCCAGGCCGGCAGCACGATGGCCGCGATCACAGCCACTGTGGCTGCGGCAAACGCGGCACTGCCGACGTTCGGGAATGGGATGTAGAGTCCTCGGCTGGTGAGCAGGAAGCCCCAGGCTTCGTGCGCGCTGCGCGGCGTCGGCAGGTGCGTGATGATCGCATACCAGAAGAAAACCTGGAGGATCAGCGGAATGTTGCGGAAGATGTCCACATAGGTACGGCCGAGCAGCCGCGCCAAATCGTTCGAAGACGTCCGCGCCAGACCGACGATCGTTCCCACGATCGTCGCCAGTATCAGGCCGACGCTCCCCAGGAACAGCGTGTTGATGATGCCGATGAGGAAGTACCACCAATAGGGATCATTGGCCGTGGCGGGCAGCAGCGAGAAATTCACATCCCAACCCGTCGACTTGAACAGAAAGTCGAATCCGGAGGTGATCCCCTGATCAGCCAGGTTGCGGCGGGCGATCACGATGCCGGCAAGCACCATCGCGGCGATCGAGCCGACATAGAGGACCTGCAACAGCGCGTTGCGGACCTTTTGATTTCTCAGCAGGCTGACCATCCAAAGATCCTTGCCGAATTGTCGCCGACCCCGCCCGGCTGTGCCGGGCGGGGCCTGGAGCGGGTGAGTTAAGGACGGATCAGTCGATCACCAGCGGGAACAGGACACCGCCATTGTTCCAAAGGTTGGTCAACTCGCGGTCCATCTTGTAGGGCGAGTCCTTGCCGAGGTCGCGCTCGAAGATTTCGCCGTAATTGCCGACGTTCTTGATCACCTTGTAGGCCCAGTCATCATCGAGACCGAGACCCTTGCCCATGCCTGGCGTGACGCCGAGGAACTTGGCGACTTGCGGCGAGGTCGGCTTGGCCTTGACCTCGTCGACGTTCTTGGAGGTGATGCCTTCCTGCTCGGCGAAGATCAGCGTGCTCAGCGTCCAGTTGGCGATGTCAACCCAATTGTCGTCGCCTTGGCGCATGATCATGACTTCAGGCTCGACGGCGAGCACGTCGGGCAGGATGACATGGTCGTCGACCTTGCTCTTGGCGATGCGCGCAATGGCGAGCGTCGGGCCCCACTGCGCATAGAGATCGCAGCGTCCGGAGAAATAGGCCTGCTCGAGCTCCTCGGTCTTTTCGATGAGCACGGGTTCGAGCTTGATGCCAAGCTTGGCCGTATAGGCCGCGACCTGCTGTTCCTGCGACGTGCCGGCGGGAATGCAGATCGTGCCGCCGGCCGCATCCTTGAGCGACTTGAGGTTTAGCTCCTTGTGCGCCATCACCTTGGTCGTTCCGAGGTAATAGGACATGGAAAATTGCAGGCCGAGCTCGGTGTCGCGGCTGAGCGTGCCGCCTGACGCCTTGATGATGATGTCGACATCGCCCGATTGCAGGGACGGCCAGCGCTGCGCCCAGCTGATCGGAACGACCTTCAGTTTTGCCGGGTCGCCGAGCACGGCCGTGGCCACCGCCCGGCAGAGATCAATGTCCATGCCCTTCCAGTTGCCCTTGTCGTCGACTTCGGCGAAGCCGAGGTAAGACCCGTCATGGCCGGTGCAGTTGAGCACGCCGCGCGCCTTGACGGCTTCCAGCGTCTTGCCGCCGGCGGCTTCTGCCGGCGCTGCAAAATGCACAAGTCCAAGGGCCATGGCTGCGGCCCCCCATTTCATCGTCTTCATGTTCCGTCTCCACTGTTGAGGTTGTTTGGTTTCTTGTTGTTGGAGGCCCAAAAGTTCTCTTTCGGAGCTCGGTCTCAAAGCCGCTCCTAGTCGGAAAGCGGGGTCGGTTTCGGCACGGAGGAAATCTTCAGATCGCTGCCCCAGTCCTGCTGGGCGAGCCATCGGTGAAGGGCGGCGACCGCCTTCACGCGCAGGTGCCCGCGCGGGACGATCAGGTAGAATCCAGGAACTTCTTCCGGCCGCATATCGGCAAGGGCGTCGCGCCCGACCGGAGCGACCAGCGCGCCCGACCTCAAATCTTCCTCGGCGTCGATGACGGAGACGAGACCGACGCCGATGCCTTGCAGGGTTGCACGGCGCATGGTCGCGGCATCGTCGAAGCTGATGCTTTGGTTGCCGTCCGTCTGCTCGATGGCAAGGTGGCGTAAAATGTCTGGCCAAAGGCGCTTCGACTTGACGGTGTCCAGCAACGTGAACAACGTCAGGTCCTGCGCCGACTTGATGCTCTCGCCGATGGCCGGAGTGCAGCAGATGACCTTCGGATCAGGCACCAGCAGTATGGTCTCGTAGTCCGGCCAATTGCCGTAGCCCCACTGGACGGTCATATCGATGTCGTCGCGTCCGAAATCGGGCAGATCGACCATCGTCGTCAGGCGCAGATCCGCACCGGGCAATATCTCCCGGAACAGAGATAGGCGAGGCAGCAAATAGTGGGTCGCGAAATAGGGGCTCGCATTCAGGTTGATGCGGTCCCGGTAATTCGACTTGGTGACGCGGCGAACACCTTCGGAAAATTCGTCGAACCCAGCTTTGACATAGTGCGAGAGAAGGATGGCAGACTCGGTCAATTCGACCGACCGCCCCTTGCGTTCGAACAGTGTCACCTGAAGCGTGTCCTCCAGTAGCTTGATCTGCTGTCCGACGGCCTGCGGCGTGACCAGCAATTCATCCGCCGCCTGCCGGAAGCTCTTGTGCTGCGCGACGGCGTGGAAGACGCGAAGCGCATTCAGCGAGGGAAGGCGAAGCTTGCCGGTCATCGTCTATTCCACCTCCTTTCGCTTGCGTTCCTGTTGGACAATTCAGCGCCGCCGGCGCGCGAAAATAGCTCAGGCGTATATATAACCACCTGAAACAATTACGTTTTCTCCGGTCATGTAGGTATTCTTGGGGCCGCCGGTCATGAGAACCCACTCGGCAATCTCCGCAGGCTCGGCGCCACGACCCAGCGGGCTCGCCTTGGCCAGTTCCTCGAGGAAGCCGAGGGCCTTGGCCCGCTCCGTGGCCATGCCTGCGGGGGCCACCGAATTGACCAGGATCCCGTGTTTTGCGACGTCATGGGCAAAGGAGCGCGTCAGGCTGACCACGGCGGCCTTGGTTGCCGCATAGTGGGCGTTCTGCGGATGCGCCTTGAAGGCATCGACAGAGGTCAGGTTGACGATCCGGCCACGCACATGGCTCTTCGGCTCCTGCGATTGCATGTGGCGAACGGCTGCCACCATCATATGATAAGTGCCCTTGATGTTGATGCCATTGGAGGCATCCCAATCGGCGTCGCTGATCTCGAGGAGCGGGCGGCGAGGGTAGATCGCGGCGCAATTGATCAGCGTGTCGATACGCCCGAGCTTCGAAACGATGGCGTCGAAGGCGGCGTGGCACTGAGGGCCGACCTGGATGTCGCACAGGGCGGCCGCGGTCGGCAGGCTGTTGGCCTTTGCCGGTGCGAGAGCGGCTTCGGCGGCGTCCTGGTTGATGTCGATGATGCCGATCTTTGCAGCCCCGGCCTCTACAGCCATCCTGGCCAAAAGCGCGCCGAGGCCAGCGCCGCCGCCTACGATCAGAACGGAAAGATCCTTCATTCCAGTTTTTCCTTACTTGGCGCCGCTTGGCGAGGTTGGCCATGTCGGCATGATGTCGAAACGGGTAACGTCGGCCCATGCGGGCAGGCCGAGTACCGCGACCACCATTCCGGCCACGTCATCCGGCTGCACCACTTTGCTGGCGTACATGGCCGCGCGCGCCTTTGCGTCGAGGATGTCCTGGTAGAGCTGCGTCTCGACACGGCCGGCGACGATCTCGGTGACACGGACGCCTGATGGGGAGAGGTCGGCGCGCAACGCGGCGGCAAAGCCTGATATCGCCGCCTTGGTGGCCGAATAGACGGCAATGTTGGAATATGCCGCGTGGCCCGCGGTGGAGCCGGTGAACAGGATGTGGCCAGCCTGCCGCTCGCGCATCTGCGGAACGACGAGGCGGGTAAGCAGGATTGCCGCGCTGAGGTTGACCTCCAGCGTGGTGTCGATGTCGGAGATTTTCATGTCGGCGAAATTGCCCAACGGTGGCATGATCCCGGCATTATTGATCAGCACGTCGATGGTCAGATCCGCCAGAACAGCTTCCAGCGCCTCGCGATCGGTCACGTCGACGGCGATGGGCACGATGCCGGATCGCTCGGCCTGCAACGCCTTGAGCGCGGCCTGGCTGCGCCCGACCGCATAGACATCGTAGCCGGCGTCGCTCAGTGCGATCGTCATGGCCCGCCCTATGCCGCTTGTTGCACCTGTGATGAAGGCTGTCGTCACGTTGGCTTCCCTGATTGCCTGATTCAGTCTGCGGCCTGGGCCGATGCCGCGAAACCAAGAAAACCAGCAAAAAGGAAAGATAAACTTTCGAATTCTCTTCTCCCGCCCGAAACCTGGACAGGTGGTGAC
>NZ_RZRA01000013.1:0-19411 GCF_003998945.1 Mesorhizobium sp. M7A.F.Ca.CA.003.01.2.1
CTGCAGTTCCATGCGGATGGCGACCGACAAGGCGCCGCCGATGATGCCGGCCATGATCGCGAAGATCAGGTAGAGCGTGCCGATGTCCTTGTGGTTGGTCGAATAAACCCAGCGCACCCAGCCGTGATAAGGCTTGTGGTCGTGCCCGTCGTGAGCTGCAGCGTCTGCCATGTTCCGCTCCGTTCCCTAAATCTTGCTAACCCGCGGCATCAGTTGCCGGCGGCCGCTACCTTGTTCTGGCCGTCGACCTCGGCCATCAGCGTCTTGTTGGCGCCGGGCAGATCGGTCTTGGCTGCCGCCAGCCAGGTCTTGAACTGCGCATCAGAGACGACGCGGATGGCGATCGGCATGAAGGCATGGTCCTTGCCGCAGAGCTGCGAGCACTGGCCGTAAAAAATACCTTCCTTCTCCGCCTTGAACCAGGTCTCGTTGGTGCGACCCGGAACGGCGTCGATCTTGATGCCGAACGACGGCATGGCGAAGGAGTGGATCACGTCGGTCGCGGTGACGAGCACGCGGGTCATGGTGTTGACCGGCACGACCAGCTCGTTGTCGACGGCCAGCAGGCGCGGGTAGACCTTGCGGTCCTCCTTGCCGGCAGCGGCGCGTTCGGCGTCCTGGAGGATCGCGGAGTTGAAAGAGAGCGTGTTGTCGGTCTGGTACTCGTAGTCCCAGTTCCACTGGTTGCCGGTCGCCTTGACGGTCAGCTTTGCTTCTTCCGGCGGCGTGTATTGCGCGGTCAGCAGCTGGAACGAGGGGATAGCGATGAGGAGCAGGATGACGACAGGTCCGATCGTCCAGATCAACTCGATCCACGTGTTGTGGCTGGTCTTGGACGGAACCGGGTTGGCGCTCGCGCGGAATCTGATGATGCAATAGGCGAGAAGAATCAGCACCAGGATGGTGATCGGGACGATGAACCACATTGTGTAGTTCCCGAACCACTCGATCTGCCGCATCATGTCGGTCGCCGGCGCCTGGAAGGTTGTCTCCCAGTTCTTGGGCTGGTCGGCATGGGCGGATGCGCCGGCGAAAAACGTGATAGCGGCACAAGCACTTAGAAACTTGGCACTTGCTGGAACCTTGGCGTTTGCCAGGAAATTTCTCATCGCCCTCATCGTCTCCCAGTTCCTCGCTGTGGTACCCACGAGAATAACGAACAATGCCGGGACGGGAATCCCGACAGTTTCAAGCTGGTTCAAACCATACTCTTTTTCCCTCCGCAAGAAAGGAGCGGACGAAACCGTGCGGCATTTTTGCGCGCAAGCCCGGATGTGCCTTTGGAGGCAGCCGCGGCAGCCCCGAATCGCCTACATTGAACCCACAGCGGCATTCCCGCGGCGCGCACGTGCCGAACGTCGCAATTCGGGCGAAATTGGCAGGGAAAAGCGCCGTATTGGCTTTTTCGGGGCAGACCTGGTGCGGTCTCGTCCTTTACTTGGCTTTGGCGCGGCTTAAAGTGCCGTGATTCGCAATGGAGCCGTCATGAATTACTGGCTTTCGAGAAACTCTCGGTTTTCGAGAAACTGGGCGAAGGTCATCTTTTTCGCCGCCCTGTCTGGCATCGGCTTGTCCGCGATCGTGTCCGGCACGGCGAACGCCGCGCAACCGAGCGGTACCGTTCGCTCGACGCATGGCGCATGGTCGATCATCTGCGACACGCCGGCCGGTGCCACCTCGGAACAATGCGTGATGATGCAGAACGTCGTCGCCGAGGACCGTCCGGAGATGGGACTGTCGGTCGTCGTGCTGCGCACCGCCGACAACAAGGCGGAGATCCTGCGCGTTCTGGCGCCGCTCGGCGTGCTTTTGCCCAACGGGCTTGGCCTCAATGTCGACGGCAAGGACATCGGTCGCGCCTATTTCGTGCGCTGTTTCCAGGACGGCTGCTATGCCGAGGTTATCCTCGAAAAGCCGCTTCTCGACACGCTGAAGACCGGCACGTCGGCCACCTTCATTGTCTTCCAGACCCCGGAAGAAGGCATCGGCATCCCGGTCGACCTCAAGGGTTTTGCCGACGGCTTCGCCGCCCTCCCCTGAAAGCCCGGCGACATCACCGGCTTCATCAACCAGAAGTGACGTCGACGGTCTGCTGGCAAACCGCTTTTGTCTTCACAATGCGGCTGAGCGATTGTCTCGGCGCACCTTCGCGCCTACATCGTGGCAAAGACCCATTCCTCCTGTGAACGGACGCGCCATGAACAGCCTGATCGGCCAATTCGACATTTCAGACGATCGCATCAAGCAGATCGTCGCCGAAACCATCAACGGCGCCGATGACGGCGAGCTGTTCCTCGAATACAGCGAGAGCGAAGCGCTGATGTTCGACAATGGCCGGCTGAAGACCGCCAACTTCAACACCGACCAAGGGTTTGGCCTGCGCGCGGTTGCCGGCGAAGCCAGCGGCTATGCCCATTCCAGCGATCTCTCCGAAGCTTCGCTGCTGCGCGCGGCCGATGCCGTTTCGACCGTCAAGGGCGGCTATTCCGGCACGCTTGCCGCCGCACCCGCCCGCACCAACCGCCATCTCTATGGCGAAGAGAACCCGATCCCCTCGCCCTCCTTCGAGGCCAAGGCAAAGCTCCTGCAGGAAATCGACGCCTGGCTGCGCGCCGAGGACCCGCGCGTGCGGCAGGTTTCGGCATCGCTCGCCGCATCCTGGCAGCATGTCGAGATCGTGCGCGCCGACGGCCAAATGGTGCGCGACATCCGCCCGCTTGTCCGCGTCAACGTCTCCGTCGTTGTCGGCAATGGCGACCGCCAGGAGAGCGGCTCCTACGGCATGGGCGGCCGCAAGGCGTTTGGCGAATTCCTGGTCGAGGACAGCTGGAAGCACGCCGCCAAGGAGGCGCTCAGGCAAGCTCTGGTCAATCTTGAGGCGATACCGGCGCCGGCCGGCACTTTCGACATCGTCTTGTCCAGCGGCTGGCCGGGCGTCATGCTGCACGAGGCCGTCGGCCATGGGCTGGAAGGCGATTTCAACCGCAAGAAGACCTCGGCCTTCGCCGGACTGCTCGGCCAGCAGGTCGCCGCCAAGGGGGTGACCGTCGTCGACGACGGCACGATGCCCGAGCGGCGCGGCTCGCTGACAGTCGACGACGAAGGCACGCCTTCGGCCCGCAATGTGCTGATCGAGGACGGCAAGCTGGTCGGCTACATGCAGGATCGCCAGAACGCCCGGCTGATGGGCATGAAGGCAACCGGCAACGGCCGCCGCGAAGGCTACGCACACCAGCCGATGCCGCGCATGACCAACACCTATATGACGGCGGGCGACATGGAGCCGGACGAAATCATCGCCTCGGTCAAGAACGGCATCTATGCCGTCTCCTTCGGTGGCGGCCAGGTCGACATCACCTCGGGCAAATTCGTGTTCGGCTGCACCGAGGCCTACATGATCGAGAACGGCAAGGTGACGCAGCCGATCAAGGGCGCGATGCTGATAGGCAACGGTCCGGACGCCATGCATCGCGTCTCGATGATCGGCAACGACATGAAGCTCGACACCGGCATCGGCATGTGCGGCAAGGCCGGACAGGGCGTGCCGGTCGGCGTCGGCCAGCCGCATCTGCGCATGAACCAGATGACGGTGGGCGGCACGCGGGTCTGAGCGAACGGCCCCGATGGCCGGGCTTATGCCTTGCCGATAGACCGGCGCGAAGTCGTGTAGAGAATCAGGAAGGCGATGACGCCACCGATCGCATATTTGACCCAAGCACTCAGGTAGTCGACGGTCCCGTCGTGGCCGGAGACATACAGCGCAGCTGCGACAAACGTCATGGCTGCGATGCCAAGTGCATAGGACGGCAATAGCCCGGTTCGAGCGATCTTTCGCAAAATCCAGGCGACGAGCGCACCCGAGAGCGCCATCATGAGAGTTGCGCCGGCGCTTACGTTATGCGGCGCCTGACATCGCGCTGCGGACATTTGGCGGGCTCCCAACAGTAGAGGTCGCGGACAGCGCGGTGGTGTCGTCCGCACTCGACCTCGCAAAGAAGGGAATGGATTTCGCAGATGCTCTGCATCTGGGGAAATCAGCTCATTGCGCTGGCTTTGCAACCTTTGATCGTAATTTCCTCAAGGCTGCAAAGACGGCGGGATATGACAGCTTGCAGGAAGCATGACAAAGGTCCGTCGCTGGCGCCCTGATGGTCGAGTCAGACCGAATGCGCCCGCTGATGCTTGCGTTTTCCAGTTTGAATTCCCGGCTGCACCTTGAAGTGAACACAATCGGCATTAGGAAATTGTTAGGTGTTTAACTGCCTGGGCTGCCGTTTCCGCACGAACGCAGTGCCGGCCTTCTGGTTGCGGTGGTGTTGGCAATGCGGCATTTCCCCGGCGTCCTGACCTCCTCTTTCCTGCTTGGCTTCGTTTCGTTGATTGGCGCGACATGGTTGCAAGCCAGTCCGGCGGCGGCACAGTCGACATTGTTCAAGTCGCGATCGACGCAATCTGCCGCAATTGGTGGAAGCACCAGCGTCCCCTACGGTTGGGTCGATTTCTGCCATCGCCGGCCAAAGGAGTGCAAGGTGCCCGCTCTGCCGGCCGCGAATATCAAGCTGACCGCGCAGAACCTACGCATCCTCAAGCGGATAAATCACAAGGCGAACAGCGCCATCAAACCCGTCAGCAATTTCGATCACTGGGGTACGATGGCGGATCACTGGGACTATCCGGTAGACGGTAAGGGCGACTGCAAGATCTACGCGCTCTACAAGCGCAAGCTTCTTCTGGCAGCGGGATTCCCCCGGCAAGCGTTGCTGATGACCGTGGTGCGCGACCTGGACAATGAAGGCCACACCATTCTGACGGTGAAAACCGACAAGGGTGATCTTGTCCTGGACAATCTGGTCAATGAGATCAGGCCCTGGAATGCGACGGGCTATTACTTCGTGAAACGTCAGTCGCAGCAGAACCCAAACACCTGGGTGTCGATCAACCAACGCGGCGGCACGTCGAAACGACTGTCGCCAAGTTCGTAGGGCCGAAGCCTCCAGGCTATCGCCGCTTCTTCGGCTTCTCCAGCAGTGCCACCGCTTCGACTTGCGGCGACCACAGGAACTGGTCGATCGGCGTCACGCTCTTCAAGGCGTAGCCGCCGTCGATGAGGATGCGCAGGTCGCGAGCCAGCGTCACCGGATTGCAGGATACCGCGGCAACGTAGGGAACATCCGAGCGGGCGATCTGCTTCGACTGGTCCTCGGCGCCGGCGCGCGGCGGGTCGAACACCACACCGTCGAACGCATTCAACTCCTTGAACGTCAGCGGCCGGCGGAACAGGTCGCGGCGTTCGCCCGTCACCCGCTTCAAGCCGGTGGCGAAGCGCGATCCACGGTCGAGCGCTGAAAGCGCTGCCGCATCGCCTTCCACCGCATGGACTTCCGACTTCGCGGCCAGGCGCAGAGCAAAGCTACCGCAACCGGCGAAAAGATCCGCCACCTTCTTGGCACGCTTCAGATGTCCGCCGACGATGTCGGCCATCGCCTGTTCGGCGGCCTCGGTTGCCTGCAGGAACGCGCCCGGGGGCAAGGCGACAGCGACGCTGCCGAACATGACCACCGGCTTTTTCGGCTCGATAATGATTTCGTCATCGATGGACAGCCTGGCAAAGCCCTGCGCCATGACGAAGTTAGCCGCGATCCGGCGCTGGTGCTCCCCGAGCTTGCCGGATTCGTGAACCGCGACATCGAGCCCCGAACCGGTCACGGTGACCGCCAGCCGGAACGATTTGGCGGTTGCGCAGACCAATTCGGCGAGCGCCTTCAAGCGATCGAGCGCGGCAACGATCTCCGGCAGCGAGATCGGGCATTCCGATATGGCGACGATCTCCGGCGACAGATGGCGATGGAAGCCGAGCAGCATGCCTGTCTCGGTGCGCCGGGCGGCAAGCACGACACGGCGGCGCGTCTGCGGTGCGCAGGCGACCAGGTCACCGATCTCGCAATCGATGCCCTTGCCCTTCAGGATGTGCGCCACTTTTTCGCGCTTCCACTGGCGATAGGCTTCGGCTTCGAAATGCTGGAGCGCGCAACCGCCGCATTCGGTGAAGTGGCGGCAGGCGGGATCGATGCGCAGCGGCGATGCTTCCAGCACCGCCATCAGCATGGCGCGATCCCTTTCGCGCGCGGCGGTGACCGTTTCACCGGGCAGTGTGAAGGGAATGAACAGATCGCCTGTCTCGGTCTCGGCGACACCGTCGCCCTGGGCGCCAAGTTTCCTGATGCTGAAGCGCGCGCTCATCGGTCCTTGATCCCACCGAGCAGGAATTCGCGATTGCCGTCGCCGCCATCGATCGGCGACAGATGCAGCCCCAGCGAGCGCCAGCCGGGAACGGAGTCCAGCCAATCCTGCAGCAGGCCGGCGACACGGGCGGCGTCGAAGGGATCCTTCAACAGACCACCCTTGCCGATCGCTTCCCTGCCGGCCTCGAATTGCGGCTTGACCAGAAACATGGCCTTTGCGCCAGCCTTGGCCAGACCAAGGGCCGGCGGCAGCGCCAGTTTCAGCGAGATGAAGCTGACGTCGGAGACGATGAAATCCGGAATACGCCCGCCGAGATCGGTGACGGCGAGGTCGCGGGCGTTCAGCCCTTCGATCACCGTCACACGCGGGTCGCCGCCGATATCAGGATGCATCTGGCCATGACCGACATCGACGGCGGTGACATGGGCCACGCCGCGCTCGAGCAACACCTGGGTGAAGCCGCCGGTCGAGGCGCCGATGTCGAGCGCTTCACGGCCGGCAGGATCGAGGCCGAAATGATCGAGCCCGCCGATCAGCTTGAGTGCCGCGCGCGACACATAGCCTTGCGCCGGATCATCGATGGTAACGTGACATTGCGGCAAAACGCTCTGGCCGGGCTTGCGCGCAATGAGGCCGTCGACGGTCACAGTGCCGCGCTCGACCGCGTCGCGGGCACGCGAGCGGCTGGCAAACAGCCCGCGCTGGACGAGCAGGTCGTCGAGCCGCTGGCGTGCGCTGGCTGGCAGAGGCGAATTCATCGGCCTTCATGGCGAAAGCCGACGACGATGGCAAGAGCGCCAGCTGGAAGCATTTCGTCTCCCGTTCCCATCATCACGCTCAGCATCTTGCACGGCGACGATGGTGAGGCGTCCCGTCCCGCCGACCATCCTTATGAATACCCATGCGTTACGCCCGTTGAGACGGATGACCGCCGAAGCATGAGGTCTCACCGCCTGCGGGTAAATACCAACAATCTAGAAAGCCTCATGATTTCTTAACCAATTTTCATCGCATTTGCTTGAGGACTTCAATGTTATGACCGCGACGACGGGAAAACCCGGATGAAGAGGCGGCAACTTTGGAAATGGCCAGCGACATCGTCTACAAGGTTCTTGACCGGATTTCTGGCGCCGGCCTGCTGGCGACCGGACTTCTGTTGCTGACTGCTTTGGCCAGTGCCCTGGTCGCCTATTGGCGCACGGTCGAGAAAAAGAGCTGGAAAGAGTTCTTCGAGTTCGCGGTCCCGCATGAGGTCATCACGCATCCTTCGGCGAAAGCCGACCTTTTGTTCTGGGTGACGCGGAAGGCGCTGATGCCATTCCTCATGCTGCCCGCCGGCGTCGTCTTCGTCAGCGCCGTCGGCTATGCGACGAACTGGTTGCTCTCCACGCTGCTGGCAATCCAGCCGCCTCTGATCGAGGGGCCGGCGGGGCCTGTGACGGTGACGATCTTCACCCTCACCATGCTGCTTGCCTACGACATTTCGTACTATCTCTATCATGTCGCCCAGCACCGCTACCCGGTGCTCTGGGAACTGCACAAGGTGCACCATTCGGCCGAGGTGATGGTCGGCATCACCAAGGATCGCGTCCACCCGCTCGACGAATTGATGAACCGGGCCTGGGACGGCGTCATTCCCGGCATCTGCGTCGGCATCTGGTCGCTGGTGTCGCTGAACCTGGTTGAACTGACGGTCTTCGGCGTCAACGTCTACATCATACGCAACATCCTGATGATGGATTTCGTCAGGCACACGCATTTCAAGATCTCGTTTGGGCCGTTGAACAATCTGATCCTGTGCCCACACTGGCATCAGTTGCACCACAGCACCGACCCGCGCCATTACGACAAGAACTTCGGGCTGCTCTTCTCGTTCTGGGATCGGCTCTTCGGAACTCTGTGCGTTCCGAAACCCGACGAGGACTTCAAGTTCGGTTTGATCGAACGCAACGTGCGCGACTACCAGTCGCTCGCAGGCCTCTATGTCATGCCGCTGCAGCGGATGTGGCGGCAGATCGCCAGACATTTCCGCGCCGACAAGCCCGAGCCACAGCAATCGCCGCAGGGGGGCAAGCCATGAACGGACCGGCCGTGTTTCGGATGCAGCAAGCGCACCGGATCGAAATTGCAACCTCGCCAGAGCGACTGGCAGAAATCGCGCCCGCCTGGGCAGCGCTCTGGCAACGCGCCGGCGGCCTCGTTTTCCAGCATCCCGACTGGATCTCGGCCTGGTGGCACACCACACCGCATCAGGACCGCCGCGGCCTCAGGATCGGCCTGGTCTGGAGCGGCGAGCGCCTCGAGGCGGTCATTGCGCTCGCGACCTTCTGGCGCTCGGGCATCCGTATGCTGGAATGGGCGGCGAAGGATCACTGCGACTATGGCGATGTCCTGCTTGCTCCCGATGCAGAGCCACAGATCCTGCCGCAACTCTGGCAACATATCCTCGACGATAGCGGCTTCGATCTTGCGTATCTCAATCGGCTGTTGCCCGATGCTCGATTCCGGACCCTGCTTGGTCCCGCCGCCCCAGGCCAGGGCAGCATCTTGCAGCCGAGCCACCGCAGCGAGGTCAGCTACCGAGTTTCCAGCGCCGGACAACGCGGCGCACAATGGTTTGAAAGCCAGTCGAAGAAAACCCGGCAAAACTATCGCCGTGGTTACAAATTCATGGAGGAAGGCGGCGCGCTGCGTTTCCGCCTGATGGATGCGCACGAAGCCCGCGAGCCGGTGCTGGAACGCGTCGCCGCGCTGAAACGGCTATGGCTCGCAAAACACGGCCGCGTTTCGGACCTGTTCGACGAAGGTTCCCCCGCGCTGCCGGCACTGATCTCCGTTCTGGCCGGGCTTGGGTTGCTGCGCATCTTCGTGCTCGAACGCGAAGACGAGATCATCGCCATATCGATCAATTTCGAGCAGCATGGAACCATGATGGCTTTCGTCACCACCTATGATCCGGCCTTCGAACGGGCCTCGCCGGGCATGGTCTTGATGATGGATTACATCCAGTGGTCGTTCGACAGGGGCTTGACCACGATCGATTTTCTCTGCGGCGGCGAGGATTTCAAGCGCCGCTTTGCGACGCATTCGGTGATCTTGTCGTCAGTGGTGGGTGGACGAAACCTGCGCGGACGCCTTGCCGCCCTGGCAGACCGCGCCCGCCACGCGGCGCAATCCTGGCGCCCCGAGAAACCGGCGCAACAAGCGGAGCTGGTGGCGGCGGAGTAGCAGTGCCGACGCCTTTAGATCACCCGCACAGCGGCAAAGCACGATGAAACGATCGGGCAATCCCGATCAGGGCTTGCTGGTCTCTAGCTCAGAATACGCTTCGCGAAACCGGGCGCTCGACGGCCGGAGACAACCCATCCGCACGCCCTCCCGACGCTTGCTCGCGTGAAGGCTCGATGGCAACCGCAGGTGCGGGAACGGGGGCCGGCAGAACCACCAGTTGCGGCACCTGCTTGAAGGAAAAGCCGCCGCGGATGTCGCCCATCTTGCCGGCGACGATGCCCATGGCCGCCTTTTCGAGGCTGCGATCATAGCGCGTTTCGGCTGTGGCCGGCGCGACGATGACGGCGCAAAGCGCTGCGCCGCACAGAAGCGTTTTCATTGTTGCTGTCTCCCTGCCTGATCACGATCTAGCAGGGCGCCGTTGAAAAACGGCCAAGAGACACGGTAAGCAAAGCGCCAAACGGCAGCGTAAACAACGCGTTAAGAACGTTGGCCGGCAAACTGATTCAAGTCACTGAGACTTTGATTCAGGCGCGCTGGGCGCGAACCGTATGCCCGAGCGCGACGAACACGGTGCGCACGATGCCGGCAGCATCGAGCCCGGCATCGGCATACATCTTTTCCGGCTTGGCGTGGTCGGTAAACACGTCGGGCAGCACCAGCGGGCGCACCTTCAGGCCGCTTTCCAGCAGGCCTTCATGGGCGAGGAACTGCAGCACATGGCTGGCGAAGCCGCCGACGGCGCCCTCCTCCACCGTCACCAGAACCTCATGCGAGCGGGCCAGCCGCCGGATCAGATCCTCGTCGAGCGGCTTGGCGAAACGGGCGTCGGCGACCGTGGTGGAGAGCCCGGCAGCCCCTAGCTCCTCGGCGGCGATCAGGCAATCCTGCAGCCGTGTGCCGAAGGACAGCAATGCTACCTTGGTGCCCTCCCTGACGATGCGGCCCTTGCCGACTTCGAGCACGGAGCCACGCTCCGGCATGTCGACGCCAACGCCATTGCCGCGCGGATAGCGAAAGGCGATCGGGCCGTCATCATAGCTTGCCGCGGTGCGTACCATGTGGCGCAGCTCCGCCTCGTCGGCCGCCGCCATCACCACGAAGCCCGGCAGTGTCGCCAGGAAGGTGGTGTCGAAGGCGCCGCAATGGGTGGCGCCATCGGCGCCGACGAAGCCGGCGCGGTCGATGGGAAAGCGCACCGGTAATTTCTGGATGGCGACGTCGTGGACGACCTGGTCGTAGGCGCGCTGCAGGAAGGTGGAATAGATGGCCGCGAACGGCTTGTAGCCTTCGGTGGCGAGGCCGGCGGCGAAGGTCACCGCGTGCTGTTCGGCGATGCCGACATCGAAGGTCCTCGACGGGAACGCTTCGCCGAACAGGTCGAGGCCGGTACCGCTCGGCATGGCTGCGGTGACGGCGACGATGCGGTCGTCCTCGCGGCCCTCCTGGACCAGGCTTTCGGCGAACACCTTGGTGTAGGCCGGTGCGTTGGCCGGCGCCTTGGCCTGCGCGCCGGTGATGACGTCGAACTTGTTGACGCCGTGATATTTGTCGGCGGCGGCTTCCGCCGGCGCATAGCCCTTGCCCTTCTGGGTGACGACATGGATGAGCACCGGGCCTTCGCCATTGTCTCGGACATTTTTCAGGACCGGGATCAGATGCTCCAGATTGTGGCCGTCGATCGGGCCGATGTGATAGAAGCCGAGTTCCTCGAACAGCGTGCCGCCGGTGACGTAGCCGCGTGCATGCTCGACCGCCCTTGTGATCGCACGATCCGCCCGCTTGCCGAGATAAGATGTCAGTTTTTTGCCGAAATCGCGCAGGCCGATATAGGCCTTGCCGGAGGCCAGCCGCGCCAGATAGGCGCTCATGGCGCCGGTTGGCGGCGCGATCGACATGTCGTTGTCGTTGAGAATGACGATCAGCCGTGCATCGAGCGCGCCGGCATTGTTCATCGCCTCGTAGGCCATGCCGGCAGACATGGCGCCGTCGCCGATGACGGCGATGACATTGTTGCGGCCGCCGGAGAGATCGCGGGCCGCGGCCATGCCGAGGCCGGCCGATATCGATGTCGAGGAGTGGGCAGCGCCGAAGGGATCGTACTCGCTCTCGGCGCGGCGGGTGAAGCCGGACAGGCCGCCTTCCTGGCGCAGCGTGCGGATACGGTCGCGGCGGCCGGTCAGGATCTTGTGCGGATAGGCCTGGTGGCCGACATCCCAGATCAGCCGATCATCGGGGGTGTTGAAGACATAGTGCAGCGCCACTGTCAGCTCGACCACGCCAAGGCCGGCGCCCAGATGACCACCCGTGCGGGATACCGCGTCGACCAGCTCGGCGCGAAGCTCGGACGCCAGTTGCGGCAGCTCACTCTCGGCAAGCATGCGCAGGTCGGCCGGGATGCGGGCCTTGTCGAGAAGCGGCGTATGCGGCGTTGCGTTCACGGTGCTCAGGCTTTCGGTTGATGGGCGAAATAGGCCGCCGGCCGGCGAAAGTAAATGCGTGTCAGTGACGCGGATCAGACTGTGGTCTTTTGCTTCTATGCAGGTCGTTTCCCCAAAACCGGGCCACTTTGGGCGACAGGCATCAGCTTTCCGGCAGCGGAATGAACTCTTCCTCGTCTCCTGGAACGATGTCGAAGCGGCCTGTCTTCCATTCCTCTTTCGCCTGTTCGATACGCTCTTTCGACGACGAGACGAAATTCCACCAGATGTAACGCTTCGAACCAAGAGAGGCGCCGCCGAACAGCATGAAATGCGCCCCGGTCTGCGACGACACGACGATCTCGTCACCGGGACGGAAGACCAGCAGCCGTTCGGCTGGGAACACATCGCCCGAAATCGAGACCTCGCCTTCCAGCGTGTAAATGGCGCGCTCTTCCGCATCGGCAGGGATTTTCACGCTGGCGCCGGGCGCCAGGCGCAGGTCGGCGTAGAGCGTCTCCGAATCGGCCCTGACCGGGGACCGTAATCCTTGGAAATCGCCGATGATGAGGCGCCCGTTGACGCCTTCGGCATCAATCTCGGGAAGCCTGAGCGCTCCTGTGTTCTCGAACACAGGAGCCACCTCTTCCTTGTCGTCCGGCAGCGCCAGCCATGTCTGCAGGCCGGATACCGACATCGGCGCGCCACGCAGTTCCTCCGGCGTACGCTCCGAATGGACGATGCCGCGGCCGGCGGTCATCAAATTCACGTCGCCGGGCTGAATGACCATTTCGGTGCCGAGGGAGTCGCGGTGCCGGATCTTGCCGTCGAACAGATAGGTGACCGTCGACAGTCCGATATGCGGATGCGGACGGACGTCCAGCGCCTGGCCGGCCCGCAGGATCGCGGGACCCATGCGGTCGAAGAAGATGAACGGACCGACCAACCGCCTTTTTGCCGTTGGCAGGGCACGGCGCACCTGAAAACCACCGATGTCCTTGGCGTTCGGAATGACCATCAATTCGATCTGATCGCTGGCGAACGCATCGCCCACCTCAGGGTCTTTCCCGGGGAAGAAGCTCATGGACTCTCCTTGTCGGTGGTCGAAGGCCGCCTGGCCGCATCAGGCAAAGCGGATGGCCGCCTTTGCCCGCAGCTTGGCCGCCACCTCTTCGCGATTGCGCGGATGCTGATGGGTTTCCAGGGAATCGAGCAGTTCGCGCGCCGAGGCCGCGATGGCGTCGACGGCATGATCGAAGGCGTGCTGGTTCTGCTTCGAGGGTCGCGTCGTTCCGCTCAGCTTGCGGACGAACTGAAGGGCCGCGTCGCGCACCTCGTCATTGGTTGCCGGCGGATCAAAATTGAACAGGGTCTTGATGTTTCTGCACATCGCTTCCGTATCTCCTCTTGTCCTTGAGCTGTTTCAATCGCAACGAGTTATATCCTCGATCATGATCATGTCCAAAAACCGGTGAGGCGAGGCCATCGTTCGGACCGGCCTCAATCCGCGTCGAGCGGCTCCGTTCCAACCGGCTTGCCGTCGCGCGACAGCCTGATCTTCTCGACCTTGTCCTCGGCGGCCTTCAGCAGCCGGTCGCAATGCGCCTTCAGCGCCTCGCCACGTTCATAGATCCTGATCGACTGGTCGAGCGGCACGTCGCCACGCTCCAGATCATCGACGATCTTCTCCAGCGCATCGAGTGCCTGCTCGAAGCTCATCGCCTTGACGTCTTCGTTGGTCTCACCAGCCATCGTTCATCCTTTCATCAGTCGCCCGACATGGGCGGCGACCGAAAATGCCAATCCCTGCAGATCGTAGCCGCCCTCGAGCAGGCTGACGAGCCGGTTGCCGCTGTGGCGTGCCGCGCGCTGCATCAGCTGGCCGGTCGCCCAATCGAAATCATCCTCGGTCAGATTGATCTCGGCCAGCGGATCGCGGTGGTGCGCGTCGAACCCGGCCGAAATGATGATCAGGTCGGGCGCGAAATTGTCGAGCGCGGGCAGGACGCGCGACAGGAAGGCATCGCGAAACACTTCGCTGCCGGTCTGCGGCGCCAGCGGTGCGTTGACGATGTTGCCGGCGCCCGTTTCGGTCTTCGCTCCGGTGCCGGGATAAAGCGGCATCTGGTGTGTCGAGCAATAGAGCACCGAGGGATCGTCCCAGAAAATATCCTGCGTGCCATTGCCGTGATGCACGTCCCAGTCGACGATGGCAACGCGCTCGACACCGTGTTTCTTCTGCGCATAACGCGCCGCGATCGCCGCCGTGTTGAACAGGCAGAAGCCCATGGCCGTGGTCTTTTCGGCATGATGGCCGGGCGGCCGGGCGGCGACGAAGACGTTGTCGGCGCGGCCCGAAAAGACATCATCGACGGCGGCGTTGGCGGCGCCGATCGCGGTGATCGCCGCTTGCCAGCTCTTCGGACTGGCAGTGGTGTCGGCATCGATGCGGGCAATCCCCTCGTCGGGAATGGCGGCGCGCACGCGGGCGACGAAATCGGCGGGATGCGCGTAGAGGATGGTGGCCTCGTCGCCTTCCGGCGCCTGGATACGATCGAGCCCGGCAAAGGCTTCCTCGTCGAGCACGCGCTCGATGGCACGCAGGCGGTCGGGCCGCTCGGGATGTCCGGGCGGCGTGAGATGCTCGAGGAAGATCGGATGCGTGTAGAGACGGGTGGTCATCGTCCTAATCTAGTGACCCGGATCGACAAAGGCCATGCACGGGCGGCCGATGACTGGGGAAAATCGCGCCTGCGTCCATTCGTGTCGCCGCAGGCATTGGCCTCGCCGGCGCTTCGGCGTAAAGTCCTTGGCACTGCCTGGTGCCCGCCGCAAGCGGGAGAATCGGGAACACGGTTGAATTCCGTGGCGTGCCCAACGCTGTGAGGGGGACCGCGCCGGTAAATGCCACTGTCGATGACGGGAAGGCACCGGACGCGGGTTGATCCCAAGCCAGAAGACCGGCCTGGCAGGCATCGTCATCCGCATGGTCGGGCGGGTGGCATCAGAGCGACGTGCGTCCATTTGGACGCACAAAGTACGCTCTGACCGTTTTGAATCTGCAATCGCAAGGGGACAAGCGATGCCGGAACATATGACCGCTGCCATTGACGATGGATTCGACCAGAATGCGCGCGATGCGGTCTATCGCGCCATGTTCACGCGGCGCGACGTGCGCAGCCATTTCCTGCCCACCGCGATCGATGACGACGTGCTGGCGCGGCTGCTGCTTGCCGCCCATCACGCGCCATCGGTCGGCTTCATGCAGCCATGGAATTTCATTGTCATTCGCGATGCCGGACGACGAGCGGAGGTGCGCGACCTGTTCCTGGCCGCGCGCGAGCAGGAACTGCCGGCGATCGAGGCGGAAAAACAGGCGCTGTACCGCAAGCTCAAGCTGGAAGGCATCTGCGAGAGCGCGCTCAACATCTGCATCACTTGCGACCGGCAGCGCTCGAAGGGTTCGCCGCTGGGACGCTGGCACAATCCGGAGATGGATCTCTACAGCACCGTCTGCGCGGTGCAGAATTTCTGGCTGGCCGCGCGTGCCGAGGGCGTTGGCGTCGGCTGGGTGAGCATCATCGAGGCTGAGGCGCTGAAGCGGCTGTTGGCCATTCCGGATCACGTAACGCCAATCGCCTATCTCTGCGTCGGCCGTGTTTCCGAGTTCGCTTCCAAACCGGACCTTGAAACGCATGGTTGGGGACGGCGGCTGCCGCTGCCGGAACTGATCATGAGCGAGACGTTTTCCGGGCAAGGCGAGACACAGCTCAAGTCCACCGTGGCGCGCCTCAACACCGTTTCTGCCTCACCAGACACCACCTGCCCGGCCGATCAGGGTGTGGCGCCGGCCGTACCCCAGCGCGAACCGCCGAAGGAGGCGAGCGCCTTGTCCTTGAGCTCCCTGAACTTCGACGACGCCTCGGCCAACCGGGCGTCCCAGGCCGGATCCGGCACCTGGCCCGCGATGGTCTTGAAATAGACCTGCATCAGGCAAGCGATGGCGAAAGGCTCGATGAAGGCCGCCTTGAATGCCCAGGCGAAGACGATGGCGAGCACGAAGGCCCAGCCGGCGAGCTGGCCGGGCATCAGGAACAGAATGGCGCCGGCAGGCGCCAGCATCATCAGAAAGATGACGAACGACACGCCCCACATGATGACCGCCAGCCAGACGGCGTTCTTGACCATGACCTTGCCGTTCTGGGCATAGAGCACGACGCCTTGGCGCGCCGTCTCGAAGGGTGAGGCTGAATTGATGCGGATGTTGTAACCGAGGATGATCTCGTCGACATAGGTCAGCGACAGGCGGATCACCGTGTTGATGAAGGAGACCAGGCCGCTCAGGCCCGGTATCGGCAGGAAGGCGGCGATACCGCCGAGCAGGCCGGTGATGGCGCGGATGGCACCCTTGACGAGCTGGTCGACGACGAAAAGGATATTGGCCTCGGCAAAACGCTGGGTGACGACATCCCTGGCGTAGGCGATCTGGTCCTGACCGCCGGGAATGTCGCGGCCGTCGATCAGATGAACCATGACGGCGATGTGGCCGGCCTTGACGATATAGAGGATGTATTCGCGGATCCAGTAGACCGCGATCGAGACGATGCCAAACCCGACCACGCCGCCCCACAGGGCAAAGGACATGGGCCCGTCGGGATCGGTGGAGATATGGCCGACGCCATAGCCGACCGAGGCACCGGTGCCGGTCGCCATGATGTAGGCCAGCGTGATGCCGAAATAGACGATCATACGAAAGACGATGAACGGCCAGGTCCGCATCATGATGGACACCGACCGGCCGATCTCGAAATCCCACATGTGCCCCTCCGCCTCAGAGATGGTGGAAGAGGATGAACTCAACCCGGCGATTGTCAATTGCCGGCCCTGGCACCACAGGGCGACGAATTCTGGGCAACGGTTTTCTTTCGCAGCCTTTCGCCGGCGCATTGTCTGACGGAGCATCAAACGAAAAACCCGCCTGTGCGGCGGGTCACCGGCGCAAATCAGCACCATGGACGAATATGTACCTTAGCTGAGGGCAGGTGTCAAGAAAAAATTCCTATCGGGAACAGCTGCCGGCACGAAAAGCTCCGGTGGGAACTTCAATTCGACTGCGGATCCGGCTTCTTGAGCAGGCCTTCGAGCAGTTGCTTGAACGCCGTCACCACCTTCTTGGACGTCGCTTCGGGGTCGTCCGAATTGGCGATCCGTTGCGCTGCCTGGCTGCTCGCTCCGTTGATCAGTCGCGAGGCCGTCTCGGGGTCGAGGCTCGAGACAACGACCCCCTCCTCCTGCAGCGCGGTCAGATGGTCGGTCATTGACACGATGCACGCACTGGCATTCGGCCATTGCGCTGGATCCCCCAGCACGGCCGGGCCATCCCGGAACATGATGCGCTGGATTTCCGGCTCCAGCGCCATCTCGATATAGGTCGAGCACTCGTCGACGAAATGCTGCCAGCGGGTCGGCGCTCTCGACGCGACCTCATTGATGCGCGCCGCCATTTCGCCGTCGATCTGGGCTATGACCGCCTGCAGCAGCCCCTTCTTGTCGCCGAAATGATGATAGAGCGCGCCGCGCGTCAGCCCGGCCGAAGCGGTGAAATCATCCATCGAGGCTTCCGCATAGCCTGTTGTGCCGAAGGCATGGCGGGCCGCCGCGATCAGCTTTGCGCGCGTCTCGGCGATCATCTCCTTGCGGGGTCTGTGCATGGCTTCTGGCCCTATTCACATACGTAACGTATGCCAATTGACATACGCGGCGTATGCTCTATTTAACAATCATACGCTTCGTATGTAATTGCCGAATCGTCCTTTGTCGAGGAACCACCCATGCAAAATCCCTATGCGGAAATCTTTCGTGCCCCCGGAACCAAGGGCTTTGCGGCCGCCGGATTCATGGCGCGCCTGCCGATCGCCATGGCGCCCATCGGCATCGTGGCGATGCTGTCGCAGACGCGTGGCGAATACTGGCTGGCCGGAGCCGTCTCGGCAACATACGCGCTGGCCAACGCTTTCGTTGCGCCGCAGATATCCAGACTGGTGGACCGCCTGGGCCAGACACGGATCGTCGTGCCCACCACCATCATCGCGGTGCTGGCTTTCGCCGTCCTGATAGCGGCGGCCAACCAGGACTGGCCGGTGTGGACGCTGTTCGTGTCGGCCTTACTGGCCGCGGCCATGCCAAGCATGCCGGCGATGGTGCGGGCGCGCTGGACAGAGATTTTCCGCGGACGGCCGCAGATGAACACCGCATTCGCCTTCGAGTCCGCGGCCGATGAACTGGTCTATATCGCCGGGGCATCGCTATCGGTCGGTCTCAGTGCTGCCCTGTTCCCGGAAGCCGGCGTTCTGGTGAGCACATTATTTCTCGCATTCGGATCAGCGGCCTTCATCCTGCAACGCTCGACGGAGCCGCAAGTGCGGCCGGTGGACCATGGCTCAAGCGGCTCGGCGATCCGCCTGCGGCCGGTTCAGATCATCACCTTCGCCCTGATCTTCATCGGCGCGACCTTCGCGACGACGGAAGTCAGCACCGTGGCGATCACCAAGGAGCTTGGCCAGCCCGGCGCCGCCAGCCTTGTCATCGGCGTTTATGCGCTGGGATCGTTCGTGCTCGGCATCATCGTCGGCGCGCTCAGCCTGAAGGCGCCGCTGCAACGCCAGTTGGCCATCGCAGTCGCCCTCGTCGCGCTCGGCACGCTGTTGCCGCTCACCGCCGACACCGTGCCACTGCTGGCGCTGACCGTGTTCATCAGCGGCGTGGCGATCTCGCCGACCTTCATCACCGCCTTCGGCCTGATCGAGCGGCATGTGCCGGAGGCGATGCTGACCGAAGGCATTACCTGGGTCATGACCGGCATCGGCATCGGCATGGCGCTCGGCTCGTTCGCGGCCGGCGCGGTGGTCGATGCGTTCGGTGCCCAGAACGGGTTCTGGGTCTCTGTGGCTTCAGGCACGATCGCGCTGGCCACGGTGCTGCTTGGCCAGCGCAGCCTTGCCACGGCTGAGTGCGAGACGGACGGATGCGAAGCAGCCGCGATTGCTGCGGAATAGTTCCGGCGCGCCCGGGCCTTAGGCCGGGCGCGCCGCTCTAGGCAGCCGGGCCTGAAATATTGACTCTTCTTGGGTGCGCCAATGCCAAAACTATCGTTGGCGCCCCGTGCAGAATCACCTCTTTTTCGAAGACGAAGCCACATTTCTCCAGCACCCGTCGCGAAGCCGGATTGGCGGGGCGGACGAGGCCGACAACCCGATCGGCACGCAAGGGGCCGAACGCGGTGCGCAGTGCTTCCGTCACCAATTCCGTGGCATAGCCATGTCCCCAGCTCGCCGGATGAAGATGATAGGACAGGTTCAGACCGTCGAAATCCGCCGATACCGTGACGCCGCCGAAGCCGACCAGCTTTTCATCCGCCTCGACCGCCCAGCGGCCAAAGCCGTGCTTGTGCCAATGACCGATGTCGCGCGTCAGCCGCGCGGCGCTCTGCTGGGCTGTATCCGGGACAGGGCCCGGAC
>NZ_RZRA01001400.1:0-933 GCF_003998945.1 Mesorhizobium sp. M7A.F.Ca.CA.003.01.2.1
ACTCGTAGGTGATGACGGAACTTGACGCTGCCAGGTCGGCAAGGGCGGCCGGGTCGTCATAGGCGGCTGTTATCTGCCGGTTGGCGACCTGTGCGGCCGGGCAATCCGCTTGCGGCTCCAGCACCACGGTGCGGTAGCCGAGACGGGCGGCAGCAACAGCCAGCATGCGGCCGAGCTGGCCGCCGCCAATGATACCGATGGTCGATCCGGCGGGCAGGCTCACGGCGTATCCGTCGGTTCAGCCGCGACCTTGGCAGTCTGCGCGGCGCGCCAGGCATCCAGACGGACGGCAAGGCTGTCATCGTTCAGGGCCAGCACGGCGGCGGCCAAAAGGGCTGCGTTGGCGGCCCCAGCCTTGCCTATGGCCAGCGTTCCAACGGGAATGCCGGCTGGCATCTGGACGATGGACAGCAGCGAATCCTGCCCGGAAAGCGCTTTCGATTCCACCGGCACGCCGAACACCGGCAATGGCGTCATCGCCGCCGTCATGCCGGGCAGGTGTGCTGCACCGCCGGCGCCGGCGATGATCACCTGGTAACCGGCCGCCTTGGCGCCCTTGGCGAAATCATAGAGCCGGTCCGGTGTACGATGCGCGGAGATGATGAGCCGCTTGTGCGGGATGCCAAGTGCTTCCAGCGTTTCGGCGGCATGGCGCATCGTCGCCCAGTCGGACTGGCTGCCCATGATGATGGCGACGTCGGCGCGTTGATCGTCCAAGTCCGTGTTCCCCGGCGACAAAGGCGCGCCTTAGCGGAATTCGCGCGAGGCCGCAAGGATAGGCGGCCGCTGCTGCGGTCTGGCAAGACGGAAACCAGCCGGTCAGATGCCGTCGCGCTCGGCCTCTGGCGTCGAGACCAGCAAGGCCGAAGCCGCGTTGGCGGCGGTGATGGCCGCCCGCATGGTCTGCCCACGGGCAAGTCCCGCGGCCAGCGC
>NZ_RZRA01001401.1:0-932 GCF_003998945.1 Mesorhizobium sp. M7A.F.Ca.CA.003.01.2.1
TGGTTTCCTGGAACAGATTGTCGCCAAGCGGCGCCAGGCCGGCCTCGTTGGCGAAATTGGCGATCTGAAGCTGACCGAGGTTCTGCAGGTCGGTCTGGCCGTCGATGCGGGCGAAGACCTGGCCGGTCTTGTTGACGATGACCTCGACGGCATCAACGGGAACATTGATTGCCGGAATGACCGCAGCGCCGTCGACCGTCACCAGCTGGCCGGTGGCGTTGGTGTTGAGAGCGCCGGCGCGGCTGTAGAGCGTGCCGCCGTCGGCACCCTCGATCTGGAACCAGCCCCTGCCGGTCAGCGCCAGGTCGAAACTGTTGCCGGTGCTGGTCAGTTCGCCCTGGGTGTGCACGTTGCGCACCGCCGTCGTCTTGACGCCGAGGCCGATCGAGACGCCCTCCGGCACCAGCGAGGCGTTGGAGCGGTTGGGCACGCCTTGCGTGCGGTCGACCTGATAGAGCAGGTCGGAGAATTCGGCACGGGCGCGCTTGTAGCCGGTGGTGTTGATGTTGGCGATGTTGTTGGCGATGACTTCCAGATTTGTCTGCTGGGCATTCATGCCGGTGGCGGCGATGGCGAGTGCTTTCATGGCGGAATTCCTCAGATGCCCATTCGACTGACTTCGAGATAGGCAGAGACCACCTTGTCGCGTATCGCGACGGCGGTCTGAAGCGCCTGCTGCGCGCTCATCACGGCGTCGACCACCTGGCGGGTGTCGGCATCGCCCTTGAGCGCCTGCATCGATACCTGCTCGGCATTCTGCATCGTGTCGACGGTCTTGGAGGCTGCCTGGCTCAGCGCCTCGGCAAAGGAGGTGCCGACATTGCCACCGGCCGACGGTGTCGCGCCGCCCTGGAGCAGGCTTGTGGCGGCGTCA
Organism: Mesorhizobium sp. M7A.F.Ca.CA.003.01.2.1; assembly: GCF_003998945.1. Classification (NCBI taxonomy): domain Bacteria; kingdom Pseudomonadati; phylum Pseudomonadota; class Alphaproteobacteria; order Hyphomicrobiales; family Phyllobacteriaceae; genus Mesorhizobium; species Mesorhizobium sp. M7A.F.Ca.CA.003.01.2.1. Next base: position 875 of record NZ_RZRA01001401.1, read on the forward strand.
TCGCCGCCGATCGACGGCTTGAACTGAAGGGCTCCGATACCGCTGATCATTACTGGTT
>NZ_RZRA01001402.1:0-930 GCF_003998945.1 Mesorhizobium sp. M7A.F.Ca.CA.003.01.2.1
TGCTGCCCTCCGATCTCGGCAGCCCGCGCGTCTTCATCAACCAGCCGGCCTTCACCGCGAGCTACATCGACAATGGCGAGGAAAAGCTCAAGACGCGTGCCGTCATTGGCCGGACCACCAACCAGACCTCCTTCTTCTACGACCAGATCAAGCAGGTCGATTTCCATCCCTATTGGGGCGTGCCCCAGTCGATCATCGTCAACGAGATGCTGCCGAGATTGCGCAACGATCCGGGCTATCTCGACCGGGCCGGCTATGAGGTGACGGATTCGCGCGGCAAGCGCATTCCTTCGTCGGCGGTCAACTGGGGCGCCTATGGCTCGAACATCCCATACAGCGTGCGCCAGCAGCCGAGCGAGGCCAACGCGCTGGGCGAGTTGAAGATCCTGTTCCCCAACAAGCATGCGATCTACATGCACGACACGCCGCAGAAATCGTTCTTCCAGCGCGATATGCGCGCGCTCAGCCATGGCTGCGTGCGGCTGCAGGACCCGCGCGGCATGGCGGCGGCGGTGCTTGGCACCTCCGTGGACTATATCGCCGAGAAGCTGAAGCACGGCCACGCGACCGAGAACGTGACACGCACGATCCCGGTCTATGTCGCCTATTTCACCGCATGGCCCGATCTGTCGGGCAAGGTCGAATATTTCGGCGACGTCTACGACCGCGACTCGCGGCTGAAGCAGGCCCTGGATGCCACGGAGGCGGTTCGCTCGCCTTCGAGTTGATTTAGCGCTCGAACAGTGGCCGTCGGAAGCCGGCGTCGCGCCCGGCGATCAGCCAATAGAGCAACCCGGCGACAAGGCCGGCAGCGGCAATGATGCCGATGTCGACCCAACGCTCCGGGTCCATGTCCTCCGGTGCGCTCGGCCAGATCAGGGCGAAGCCGCCGACTGCGGCGCCAGCGCCGAAAACCATGTGCAGCAGGAC
>NZ_RZRA01001403.1:0-930 GCF_003998945.1 Mesorhizobium sp. M7A.F.Ca.CA.003.01.2.1
AGCCAGAGGAAGGACGGCTTGTCCTGGAGAACCGGCGTCGCGATGAAGAAGGCGATGATGGCGAGGTCGATGACGACGGCCACCAGTTGGAACCGGAAAGCGGCCGGCGTGCGCCCATGATAAAGCCTGCGCAGCCGGTCACGCAGCCGCGCCAAGGCTGAAACCGCCTGCGACCCATTCCTCTGCGCCGGCTTCATGCTGACTGCGCCGGCGTTGGCCGCAGCGACCGCCCGGCTGATTGCCGCGCCCCGAAAAGAGCGGGGGTCACACCAATTCCACTTCGACCACGCCCGGCACCGCGCGCATCGCCGAGGCGATCTGCGGCGAGATACGGTAGCGGTTCGGCAGCTCTATCTCGATTTCACCCTCGCCTTCTTCCTTGATCAGCACGAAACTGACCTGGCCTTCGCCCCTGACGGTCAGTTGGCCGGCCAGCGTGTTGATCGGCGTGGCGTTGCGCACGAAGATACGCAGCGCCTTCTGGATGCGACTTGCCTCATCCTCCAGCGACTGCACCGAGTTGATGCGCAGATTGACGCCTTCCGGCCTGTCCTCGGCCGCAACGGTGATGACGACGGAGCGGCCGGCCTCGAGCAGGTCGCGATACTGTGCCAGTCCTTCCGAAAACAGCACGGCTTCGTACTGGCCTGACGTATCCGAAAAGGCGATGACGCCCATCTTGTTGCCGGTGCGCGTCTTGCGTTCCTGCTTGGATGTCACCGTGCCGGCCAGGCGGCCGGCGGCGGCACCGCGTTTGACGGCCGCCGAGAACTCGGCCCACGTTTGCACCCGCATCTTCTGCAGGGCCGCCTTGTACTCGTCGAGCGGGTGGGCCGAGAGGTAAAAGCCGACCACCTGGAATTCACGGTGCAGCCGGTCGGCGGCGAGCCACGGCTCTGTCGCCGGCAGATTGAGTGCCTGCGACTGGGC
>NZ_RZRA01001404.1:0-929 GCF_003998945.1 Mesorhizobium sp. M7A.F.Ca.CA.003.01.2.1
AGGCATCGTAGAGCGGTTCGGCCGTGGCATTGATGTCGGGACGGGTGGCCTCGGCGCGGGCAATCGCGGCGTCGGTCAGTTCGACGGCCGAAACCTCGCCCTTGCGGACCAGATTGGCGAGGCCGGTGGCATCTTCTTCCCAAAGGATCCGTTCGACCGACATGCGCGCTCCCCCATCAATGAAGGCAAGCTAGCCAGTGGCAATTCCATTGGCAATCGACCGACGGATCCGGGCCGGCGACACACAAAAGCTTAGGCGTGCACAAGGTTATTTCCGTCGTTGCAAATACATGGCAATCGCCTAATTTGCCTGCAATGACGCCGCAGGACATCACCAAGCTGATCGTTCGGACTTCGATGAAGGATCGGGCCGCGTTCGATCTGCTTTACCGGCAGACCAGCGCGAAACTTTTTGGCGTCTGTCTTCGTGTATTGAACGACCGGGGAGACGCGGAAGAAGCGCTGCAGGAAGTCTTCGTCAAGATATGGACGAAGGCCGACCGTTTTGCTGTTTCCGATCTAAGCCCGATCTCCTGGCTGGTGGCAATCGCGCGCAATCATGCGATCGATCGCATCAGAGCGCGGCGCAACCCCGCCGCCGACATCGATGCCGCGCTCGACGTGGCCGATCCGGCGCCGGGGCCTGAAGCGATGGCGGTGGCGGGCGACGAATCCGAACGTATCCACCATTGTCTCGATGAGCTGGAGAAGGACCGGGCAGCAGCCGTCCGGGGCGCCTATCTCAAGGGCGAGAGCTATGCCGAACTGGCGGAGCGCCATGGCGTGCCGCTGAACACGATGCGTACATGGCTGCGCCGCAGCCTGTTGAAACTCAGAGAATGCCTGGAAAGATGACGCTGGCAGAAGACACAGGACCGGAACGTGGAGGCGACGACCTGCTCGCCGCCGAGTACGTTCTCGGCGTGCTC
>NZ_RZRA01001405.1:0-929 GCF_003998945.1 Mesorhizobium sp. M7A.F.Ca.CA.003.01.2.1
GTAGAAAAACTACTGCATGCCCGAAACCTTCCTCAGCTTGCCGCCGTTGAATGCGCTGCGCGCCTTCGAAGCCTCGGCGCGTCATCTCAACTTCCGCATCGCGGCCGAAGAGCTCAACGTCACGCAAGGGGCGGTCGCCCAGCACATTCGCGGGCTGGAGGCCGATCTCGGCACGAAGCTGTTCGAGCGGCTGCCGCGCGGCCTGGCGCTGACCGATGAGGGCCGCGCCTATGTCCCCAACATCCGCCGCGCCTTCGACCTGATCTCGGAGGCGACGCTGCTGCTTCGTCCCGAGCCGGCGCGGCTGACGATCAGCGTGACGCCGAGCTTCGCCACCAAATGGCTTATCCCGAGACTGCACGACTTCGTCGCGCACCACCCGCTGGTCGACCTGCGCGTACTGGCCAGCGAAAGCCTGTCGAGCTTCCAGGCCGATGGCGTCGACATCGCGGTCAGGCAGGGCCGCCCACCCTTCGGCGCCGGGCTGGTCGTCGACCTGCTGTTTCCCCAGCAGATCGTCGCCGTGTGCAGCCCGGCCCTGCTGCCGGCCGGCGCGATCGAGATCGCGGCCTCCGAAATCCAGCACCACGTACTGCTGCACGATGCCCACAATCTGTGGCCGGAATTCATGGAAAAGGCCGTCGGCCTGAAGATGACGACCGAACTCAAACGCATGCGCTTCAACCAGACCGGCCTCGCCATCGACGCGGCGGTGGCCGGCCAGGGCATTGCGCTGGCCAGCCGCTTTCTCGTCGCCGCCGACCTCGCCGCCGGCCGTCTGGTTCAGCCCGTCAGCGGCGAAATGCGCGGCACGCAGGATTTTTATGTCGTGATGCCGAGAAAACAGCGCCACCCCGAGCCGACGCAAGCCGTGCGGCAATGGTTGCTGGATGCCGGAGAGCGACGACCTTTGTCGTGAGACCTTCGCA
>NZ_RZRA01001406.1:0-928 GCF_003998945.1 Mesorhizobium sp. M7A.F.Ca.CA.003.01.2.1
ATGCGCATGCGCACTCTCCGTCACAGGCAGCCGGCACGCTGTGGCAATTCATTCGCATTCCAGCTTCGGTTGACGAAAATTGGTGATGAACCATCTGCCGCCCGAGGCGCGGGCATAGAACGTATAGAAGCATTCCTGGCGCTCGATATAGCCAGGCGTTTCGGTTTCTTCGTAGACGGTTCCGTGTTTTGTGTGGCGAACTTCGCCGCTGGAGCTTCCGGAAACCGCATTGGTGGATATTTTCCGCCACTGATAGGCCCGCTCGCCCCGGCCGAGATCAACGACGGCGGTCGGCGGCCCGTAGTCCAGAATGACCGATTCGACCGGTTGCCCGATGTAGTTCTTCATGATGTCGGAGGCGCATCCCGTCAGCACCAGCACGATCGCGATGAAGAACGCCTTGGAGATCCACACCAGATGGTTTGCGCTGCGTTTGGACATATCCGATTCCCGTCATCAAGGTCATCCGCGGCACCGAATGCATGTCGCCCAAAAGCGGTCCCGGTTTTGGGACAACGACATGCACAAAACAAAACCTGAAGCGGGCCGCATGATCCGTTTCGATGCGACGCGCTTTAGGACGTGAAGATTGCATCGGCATTACGCAGGACCTGGCACCCAAATGCGGTCTGCCGACATGCGTCGATGACGGTGCGGATGGAGGCAAAGCAATCGCGCGGCCCCGTTGCATCCGGGCGCCGCGCAAGGTCGTTCAAGCAGAATACAGAACAGGTTCAACGGAACCCATGGCCTGCCCTAGAACCGGTAGTTGATGCCGGCCTTCAGTTCATGGCTGCCGATCGTCGCCTTGGATTTGCCCAGGGCGGACGTCGTTTCGACGCCTGGGGTGCGCACATAGTCATATTCGACCTTGGCCGAGAGGCCGCCGGCAAAACCCTGCTCGATGCCGCCGCCGACCACATAGCCG
>NZ_RZRA01001407.1:0-927 GCF_003998945.1 Mesorhizobium sp. M7A.F.Ca.CA.003.01.2.1
GAGGCAGGGTGCAAGCCCTGCCTTCTTTCTTCCGGCTTCGCCGGAATCGCGCTCGCCTACCCCTTGTGATGCACCTGCTGCAGCCCGTAGACCGGCGTCGCCAAGCCGGCCTGCCTGGCCTTCAGCTGCAGCGCCAGGAATTGTGAATAGTGGCGTGACTGGTGCAGGTTGCCGCCGTGAAACCACAGCGCTTCCTGCTGTGTAGGCTTCCACATGTTGCGCAACTCGCCTTCCCAGGGGCCGGGATCCTTGGTGGTGTTCGAGCCGAGGCCCCAGCATTTGCCGACCTTGTCGGCGGTTTCGCGCGATATCAGATCGGCGGCCCAGCCGTTCATCGAGCCGTAGCCGGTGGCGTAGACGATGAGGTCCGCAGGCAGTTCCGACCCGTCGCTGAGCAGGACCGAGTGCTGCTTGATCTCTTCGACGTCGACGCCACTCTTCAGCTTGATCGAACCATCGATGACCAACTGCGATGCGCCAACATCGATGTAATAGCCAGAGCCGCGCCTGAGGTACTTCATGAACAGGCCGGACTCGTCGTCGCCCCAGTCGAGCATGAAACCGGCCTTTTCCAGTCCCTTGTAGAATGCCGCATCGCGTTTCTTCATCTCGGCATAGGCCGGGATCTGGAACTCGTGCAGGATCTTGTAGGGCAGCGAAGCGAAGATGAGATCGGCCTTGGCGGTGGTGATGCCATTCTGCAGCGCCTGCTCCGAATAGAGCGAACCCAGTCCGATTTCCATCAACGTGTCGGACCTGGAGATATGGGTACTCGAGCGCTGCACCATGGTCACGTCGGCGCCGGCTTCCCAAAGTGCGGCAGCGATGTCATGGGCGGAATTGTTGGATCCGATGACAACGGCCTTTTTGCCGGCATAGGCGTCGGGACCCGGATGCTTCGACGAGTGGTGCTGATCGCCCCTGAAG
>NZ_RZRA01001408.1:0-922 GCF_003998945.1 Mesorhizobium sp. M7A.F.Ca.CA.003.01.2.1
CGGGCGCCGGCACATCCGACTTCTGCTTGCAGGCCTTCAGCCAGACGTCGTAGACGGCATGCTCGACGGCGTTGAGGCCGGGGCTTTCGGCAAACATCCAGCCGGTGAAGATGCGGCGGATCTTGCGGTCGAGCGTGATCTCGTCGACCTCGACGAAGGAATCGGTCTTCGGCGCCTCCGCCTGCGGCCGCGAATAGCAGACGCGCGGCGTCACCTGCAAAGCGCCGAACTGCACCGTCTCGTCGATATAGACATCGAAGGTGATGATCCGGCCGGTGATCTTGTCGATACCGGCAAACTCGGCAACGGCATTGGTAACCCGGTCCGCTCCCGCGGGCGGCGCCGGCGCGGGTGCCGCGGGCTCAGGCGAAGCGGCGAAGGCCACGGTGCTGACGGCAAGACCGGCGGCTAGCGCCAGACTGGCCGATATTGAGTAAGAAAAGCTCATGCAAAGATACCGGTGGTTCGCGCCCGGGTGATTCTGTCGATCGCCAAGGCTAGTCGCCGTTTTCTGATCAGCAAGCAGCTAAACACCAATTGTGGCGATAAAGGACCGGCTTGCACCCTGTCGCTACGACCCGGGTGTCCAGGCATCGTAGTCGCCGGTGACCTGCGGGCGATGCTGATTGGTGAGCACCGAGCCCTTCGGACGATAGGCCGCCGGGCTGCCGGTCAGATTGGGCTGATGCGGCTTCTGCCAGTCGCGTGGCTTGTAGTCCTCGCTGGACGGCGCGACGTCGACACGGTGGTGCATCCAGCCGTGCCAGCCGGGCGGTATCGCCGAAGCTTCCGAATAATTGCGGTAGATGACCCAGCGGCGCGTGCGGCCTTCCGAATCGATGCCGCCTTCGTAGTAAAAATTGCCGGTCTCGTCCTGGCCGACCTTCTTGCCATACCGCCACGTGTGCAGGCGGGTTCCTAT
>NZ_RZRA01001409.1:0-918 GCF_003998945.1 Mesorhizobium sp. M7A.F.Ca.CA.003.01.2.1
GTTCCGCCTGCTGTGGCTCCTGCTTGTCCTGCTTGCGCTCGGACGCGCCCGCGCCGGCATTGCCGTTCTGTCCGGCTTTGCTGGTCGCCTCTTGCGGATCGTCGGCCGTCAGTCCCATGGCGCGCGGGCCGTCGCCGAGATCCTCCAGGCCCTTGCGGCTCGAATTGCGGTCGACCAGCTTGACCGGGTTGAAGTAGCTGGCCACGGCTGCCTTGGTCTGCTCGTTGGCGGCGTTGATCAGCCACATGACCAGGAAGAAGCACATCATGGCCGTCATGAAGTCGGCGAAGGCGATCTTCCAGACGCCGCCATGGTGGGCCTCGTCATGGTCGTCATGACTGCGCCGCACGATGATGATCTCGTGGCGGCCCTGATCGGCGTTGGCGACGCTCATGCCAGGACCTCCGAGAGGGTCGTCGACCATTCGGCCATGCGCGTTTCGAACACCGCCTCGTCGATAGCCACGGTCAGGTCGAAGCCTGGCGCCTCGACAAAATCGAGATTGGCGGCGCGGGGTCCGAGCGATGCCTTCAGTGTTTCGAACATCGAGAGCGGGCCGCGCACGACGATGCGCACAGCCTCGGCGTCGCCAACCGCTTCGCGGACGGCGTCTGCCAACGCATCGATCGAACGTTTCTGCAGATCGTCGCTGACGATGCCGCCGATGATGCGGGCGACCGTGCCGGCGACAAGTCCGGTCACGCGCGCCTCCATCGCATCGATGTGCAACGAGACCGCCTTGCCGACATCGTCGCCAAGGCTTTCGAGAAATATCCTTGCTTCCTCAGCACTGGCCTGGCGTTCGGCTTCGAGCGCGGCGTCATGCGCAGCCGCCAGGCGGCCCTCCAGCGCTGCCTCCGCCTGGGCAACCGCCTCGGCGATCAGCGCGCCGATATCGGCTTGCGTCGCCGGCGTATC
>NZ_RZRA01000140.1:0-7816 GCF_003998945.1 Mesorhizobium sp. M7A.F.Ca.CA.003.01.2.1
GGAGGAGACGATGCCGATCGAATTGTAGCCGGTCGCCATCCAGTAGCCGGACAGTTCCGGCGCCTCGCCGAGATAGTAGCGGTCGTCGGGCGTAAAACTCTCGGGACCATTGAAGAAGGTGTGGATGCCGGCGGTCGCCAGCATCGGCATGCGGTTGACGCCCATTTCGAGGATCGGCTCGAAATGCTCCATATCCTCCGGCAGTTGGTCGAAGCAGAAATCTTCACGGATGCCGTCCATGCCCCAGGGCTTTGCCACCGGCTCGAAAGCGCCCAGCATCATCTTGCCGGCGTCCTCCTTGTAGTAGGCACACTCGTCGGGCACACGCAGCACCGGCAGGCGGGTGAGGCCGGGGATCGGCTCGGTGACGAGGTAAAAATGCTCGCAGGCGTGCAGCGGGATGGTGACGCCGTTCTGCGCTCCCAGTTCGCGCGCCCACATGCCGGCGCAGTTGACGACGATGTCGGCCTCGATCGTGCCTTGCTCTTCGCCTTGTGTCCAGGACACGCCCGTGACGCGGCCGGCCTTGCTGTGGACCTTGGTGACCTTGACGTTCTCGACGATGGTCGCACCGCGCTGGCGCGCGCCCTTGGCCAGTGCCATGGCGATGTTGGCGGGGTCGCACTGGCCGTCGAGCGGCAGATGCACGGCGCCGACGACATCGGAAACATTGAGATGCGGGTACATCTCGCTGACTTCCCTGGGCGAAATCTCGCGCACGTCGACATCGAAGGCACGCGCCAGCGACGCTTGCCTGTAGATCTCGTGCTTGCGCTCCTCGGTCAGCGCCACGGTGATCGAACCGACCTGGCGCATGCCGGTGCCGACTTCGGTCTCTGCTTCCAGCTTGACGTAGAGGTCGGCGGAATATTTCGCCAGCCGCGTCATGTTCTGCGAACCGCGCAGCTGGCCGATCAGGCCGGCGGCATGCCATGTCGTGCCCGACGTCAGCTGCTTGCGTTCGAGAAGCACGATATCGGTCCAGCCGAGCTTGGCCAGGTGATAGGCGACCGAGCAGCCGGAAACGCCGCCGCCGATGATGACCGCTCTTGCTTTGGCGGGAACTGCCTTGGCGATCATGCTGCCTCGCAACGGTAGCTGGAAGCAAAGCGGCGCAGACGAAGTGCAGCTTCCTGCAGCACGGGTTCGGGCTGGCAGAGGCTGATGCGAATGTGGCCGGCGGCCGCCTCGCCGAAGCTGGAGCCGGGCATCACGCCAACCTTTTCCTTGTCGAGCAGGGCCCAGGCGAATTTCTCGTCGTCCGGCTCGACGGCCGAGATGTCGAGCATGACATACATGCCGCCCTCCGAACCGCGCACGGTGACATCGTTCATGCCCCGCACGGCGTCGAGCAAGACGGTGCGGCGTGCCGCGTAGCGTTCGGCGATCTCCTTGACGCCGTAACGGTTCTCCAGCGCCTCGGAACAAGCGATCGAGATGAAGGCCGGCAGGCCGTAGGTCGTCACCAGATTGAGATTGATCATGAGCGTGATCATCTGCTCCGGTCCCGTCAGCCAGCCCATGCGCCAACCGGTCATGCCGTGGCTCTTGGACATCGAATTGATGACCAGCGTGCGCTCGGCCATTCCTGGCAGCGAGCGCGGCGAGACGTGCTCGCCGCCGCCGAGCGTCCAGTAGACTTCGTCCGACAGCAGCCAGAGGTCGTGCTCCCGGCAGACTTCTGCCAACTGTTCCAGCCGCTCGCGCGAATAGACCGCACCGGTCGGATTGTTCGGCGTGTTGATCAGGATGGCGCGCGTGTTCGGCCGGATTGCCGCGCGGATCATGTCGGCTCGCGGCTGGAAGCCATCCTCGGCCGGTGTCTCGACGACGGTGAAATCAGCGCCAGCGGCGCTGAACGTGTTGGGATAGGTGGCATAATAGGGTGCCACGACGATGGCGTGATCGCCCTGGTCGAGCACGCCCTGCACGGCCGCGTAGAGTGCGGCCTGGCCGCCCGGCGTGGCGATCACCTGATCCGGCGATGTCTCGACGCCGGTGCAGGCGCTCGAGGCTGCGGCCATCGCCTTGCGCAGGCGCGGCAAGCCGGGAAGCGGGGTGTAGTGATGATTGCTGCCGCGAACCGCGGTCACACAGGCTTCAATGGTCTGCGAAGGCGTGTCGAAATCATGGTCGCCAACCGACAGCATGATGATGTCTTCGCCGGCCTCCTTGCGCGTCCAGGCGGCGAAATGGACTTCCCAGCCGTCCTTGCCCGAAGGCACGATGCCGGAAATGCGCGATGATGGTCTAGGCATGCAAAACTCCCGAAATTTCGTAGCCGGCCTGTTCGAGCCGGTCGCGCAGGGCGGCGATGTGCGGTGGTCCGACTTCGCAGCAGCCGCCAACGATGCTTGCGCCAGCCTCCACCCAGCCGATCGCCTGGTCTGCATAGGCATCCGGGCCAAGGTCGTGACGAGCGTGCAGCACATCGACGGTGCCGCCGTGCTTAAGTGCTTCGGTTGACGTGAAGCCATTGGCATATGCGCCGACCGGGCCGCCGAGGCCGATCAGTTCAGGCAAAGCCGCGGCGATTGCTTCCGGCCGGCAGCAATTGACCAGCCGCGCTGCGACTGCCAGGCCGTCGAGCGCGCTTGCCGCGGTGGCAATGGCTTCGCCGCTGCGCAGCCGCGGCTTGCCGTGGTCAGCCAGCGTCCACGATACCCATACCGGCTTGCCGCTTTCCGATGCAGCGGTCACCGCTGCGCGGGCTTCGTCCGCCGACGCCATGGTTTCACACAGGAACAGGTCGACGCCATCGGCCTGCTCGGCAACGATGCGGCGGTAAATCTCGAGCGTCTCCTCGAAGGAAATGGTCAGTGCCGGTGCATAGCTGCCGAAAAGCGGCGACAGGCAACCGGCGATGGCTGCATCGCCGGCCTCGTCGCGGGCCTGCCTGGCCAATTCGATGCCGCGCTTCTGCAATGGCTTGAATAGGTCTTCCGCACCTTCGCGCGCCAGGCGTTCGGGTGTCGCAGAATAGGTGTTGATGGTGATGACACGTGCGCCGGCACGGATGAATTCCGCGTGCAGGTCGCGCACCAGATCCGGTTCGTCGATCAGCACCCTGGCCGACCATAGCGGCGTCGGCTCGGATTGGCTGCGGCGGACCAGTTCCTGGCCCATGCCGCCATCGGTGAGGATGATTTTCTTCATGCGCGCAGCCTTTCGTTCTTCGGATCCCACAGCGGTTCATCCTTCTGCACGATTGCCTGAAAGCGGTCACCGAAGATTTCGACCTCGACTGATGTACCTGGTTTGGCCAGGTCGGCGCGCAGCATGCCGAGCGCGATCGACTTGTCGATGCGATGGCCCCAGCCGCCGGACGTCGTCTCGCCGACGATCTTGCCGTCATGCCAGAGTGTAGAAACTGACGGAGCGTCGCAATCGCCGGGGTTTTCCACCACCAGCGTGACGAAGCGCTTCTTCACGCCTTGCTGCTTTTCGTTCAGCAGTGCCGCCTTGCCACGGAAGTCGGGCTTGTCCCATTTGACGAAGCGTTCGAGCCCGCCCTGCAGGATCGAATAGTCGGTCGACAGATCGCCTTTCCAGGTGCGGTAGCCTTTCTCAAGCCGGAGCGAATCCAGCGCGTACATGCCGAAAGGCTTCAGCCCGTGCTGCTGGCCTGCGGCGCAGACGGCATCGAAGATGGCGGCGGTGTCGTCGATCCTGGTGTGGATTTCCCAGCCGAGTTCGCCGGCGAAGGAGACGCGCACCAGTTTGGCCCAGCGGCCGGCGATCTTCGTCTCCTGATGCGTCAGCCATGGCAGAGTGAGGTCGGCTTCGCAGACATCGGCGAGGATTTTTCGCGAGTTCGGGCCGGCCAGGATCTGGGTCGAGAATTCTTCGGTCCGGTCGATCAGCTTGAACGGTGCGTCCTTGGGCATGCGCGACTTCAGCCATTCGAAATCATGCCACTGCGCGACCGCCGCGGTGATCAGCGTCATCAGGTTCTCGTCGTGACGCACGACGGACATTTCGGTGACGATGCGGCCCTTGTCGTCGGCGAAATAGACGAGACCGATGCGGCCTGGCTTCGGCACCAGTCCGGTGACCTGCAGGCTCAGCCATTCGGCGGCACCTGGACCATCGAGATTGAAGCGCGAGAACCCAGGCAGGTCCAAAATGCCGGCAGCGTCACGCACGGCCAGGCATTCTTCGCGCACACGATGCTGCCATGGCCCGTCGCGGCGAAAGGTCAGCGTGGCTTCCTCGGAGATGTCATCGCCGTCCTGCGCGTACCAGGTGGCACGCTCCCAGCCATTATAGGCGTCGAAGCGGCCTCCGAGCGCCTTGATGCGATCGTGGATCGGCGACAGCTTGCGGTCGCGGCCCTCCGGCCAGGCATGGCGCGGGAACTGGATGGCGTATTCGTTGCCGTAGATCTCCATGCCCTTGGCGACGCAATAGTCCGGCGCCGCGGCATAGGAAGTGAAGCGGCGCGGGTCGCACGACCACATGTCCCATTCGGTCCGGCCCTCGGTCACCCATTCGGCCAGCACCTTGCCGGCGCCGCCACCCTGGGCAATGCCGAAGGTGAAGACGCAGGCCTCGAAGGCATTGGGAACGCCGGGCATCGGGCCGATCAGCGGATTGCCGTCCGGCGTATAGGGGATCGGCCCGTTGATCACCTTGGACAGGCCGGCCGTGCCAAGGATCGGCACGCGGGCGACGGCGTCGGCCAGATAATGTTCCAGCCGGTCGAGATCATCGGGGAACAGCTGGAAGGAAAAGTCCTCCGGCATCGGGTCATTGTGGCTGGCCCAATGCGCGCGGCAATTGCGCTCATAGGGGCCGAGATTCATGCCGTTCTTCTCCTGGCGCAGATAGTAGGAGGTGTCGACGTCGCGCAGCAGCGGCAGCTTCTTGCCTTGTTCCTTCGACCATGCCGCGAGTTCGGGGATCTCCTCGAACAGAATGTACTGATGGCTCATCACCATCATCGGCACGTCGCGGCCGAACATCCGGCCGACTTCGGCGGCGCGGTAGCCGGCGGCATTGACGACGATCTCGCAGCGGATCTCACCCTGTGCCGTCTCGACCACCCAGTCGTCGTTCTCGCGGCGCACGCCTGTGACCGGGCAGAAGCGGATGATCTTCGCGCCCATGTCGCGCGCACCCTTGGCCAGCGCCTGGGTGAGTTGCGCCGGATCGATGTCGCCGTCGCTCGGGTCGTAGAGCGCGCCTTTCAGCTCATGCGTCTCGATGAAGGGATAGCGACGCTGGATCTCGTCGACACCGACAATGTCTATGTCCATACCCTGGTAGAGGCCCATGCCCTTGGCGCGCTGGAATTCCTGCATGCGCTCGAGCGAGTGGGCAAGGCGAAGCGAGCCGGTGACGTGATAGTTCATGGGGTAGTCGACCGCGTCGGCCAGCCCGCGATAAAGCTCGGTCGAATAGCGCTGCATGTTCATCAGCGACCAGGACGAGGAGAAGGTCGGCACGTTGCCGGCGGCATGCCAGGTCGAGCCGGAGGTCAGCTCGTTCTTCTCGAGCAGCACGCAGTCGGTCCAGCCCGCCTTGGCGAGATGATAGAGCGCGGAGGTGCCGACGGCGCCGCCTCCGATGATCACCACGCGCGCCGTGCTCGGCAAACCCGCCATGTTCTTCTCCAAACTTGAACTCAATAGACGGGTGGTGAAACCACCCAGATGACAATTGCCGGCTCGGCACCCGGATTGCGCCAGCGGTAGGGCTTGCCTTCGAAGCGAAAGGAGTCGCCCTCGCCAAGCCGATGCCAGACACCTCCGATCTCGATGTCGAACAGTCCGGACGCGACGTATCCGGCTTCCTCGGTCGGCCGCTGCGCCTCGGCCTTCAGTTCCGCGCCCGGCGCGAAGACCGAACGCACCATCTCGAAGCTACCGCCGAGATCGGGCGACAGAAGCTCCTCCACCAGGCCGGATTCGCTTGTGCCAAGCGTGCGGCGCCTGCCGGCGCGCACGACCACGCCGCGCTCGCTTTCGACAGGTACGTCATGGCTGAAGAACAGGCTGATCGGCACGCCGAACAGTTCGGCGAAGGCTCTGAGGTCACCGAGCGACGGCGTCGACAGGCCACGCTCGACCTGGCTGACCCAGCCGACCGAACGGCCTAGCTTCAGGCCGATCTCGGCGAGCGTCAGCCCGCGCGCCTTGCGCAGGGCCCTGATGTCGCCGGCCAGCACGCGTTCGTCAGGTCCCTGCAATGTTCTTGCGGTAGTCGAAGGCAAAACGCTCTCTTTATGAAAAATCACCGACAAATTTCATGAGAAATCAAGCTCATGAAAAAATCAAGCAGATTTTCACGGATGCACAAGATTTGCTTGCGCGATTTTGACGGTTCATGCAAAGGCTCCGCCGAGAGCGGCGAGTGGGGACGTCCGATCGAGACAAAGGGTAAGGGACGGCCCATGCTGGAAAATAACCCCCGAATCGAGGGCGACGCCGAGATTGTCGACGAGGCGATCCTGTCGCGCCGTTCGGTGCGCGCATTCCTGCCCGACATGGTCGAAGACGACACCATCCGCGCCATTCTGGCGGTTGCGGCGCGCGCCCCATCCGGCACCAACATGCAGCCATGGAAGGTCTATGTCACCAAGGGCGAGAGCAAGCAGCGCATATCGGACGCCATTCTCAATTCCGGCATTCGCGCCGAAAAAGCCGATTGGGACGAGTACCGGTATTATCCCACGCAGTTCTTCGAGCCGTATCTGACGCGACGCCGCGCCAACGGTTTCGGCCTCTATGGCGCGCTCGGCATCGGTCGCCGCGAGGTCGACAAGATGCGCGCCCAGCACGACCGCAACTTCGTCTTCTTCGACGCGCCGGTCGGCATGATCTTCACCATCGATCGCCGCCTCAACCAGGGTTCATGGATCGATTACGGCATGTTCCTGCAGAACATCATGGTCGCAGCTAGAGGCAGGGGTCTGCACACCTGTCCGCAGGCGGCGTTCGCGCCCTATCACCGGCAGATCAGGCCGGTGCTCGACATTCCGGACGAGGAGATCGTCGTCTGCGGCATGGCGCTTGGTTATGAAGATACGTCAAAACCTGAAAACGCCTTCCGCACCGACCGCGTGCCGCTGCAAGAGTGGGTGACGTTCAGCGAATAAGCCAGCCGGCCTCATTCCGTGTTCATCTGTGCGCCGTGGCCGCTGACATGGGCGCCGTCCTGGGGTGTCAGCTTGAGATAGGCGAGCAGCGCGCAGAGCGTGATGATGCCCTCGATCACGAACAGGATGCGGAAATCGTCGGCGACGGCGGGGCCGCCGCCCGCCAGAAACGACAATGCCGCGGCGGCCAGGCCGACGCTGATCGCCACCGCCAGCTGCCATAATATGTAATAGAGCGCGCTGAAACGGGCGAGCTGCTCGGGCGCGATGTCGGAATAGGCGAGGTTGCCGGTCGAGGCCCATTGCGCGGAGCGGAAGACGCCGAAGACGAAGATGTAAGTGAGCACGATCCACACCGGCGTCGTCGCCTGCATCAGCGCGAAGCCGGCAACCAGGGCGGCGACGATGGGCGTGTTGTAGACCAGCACGCGGCGAAAGCCGAAACGGTTGAGGACACGCGGCATGAAGAACCGCATGGCCACCGAGCCGACCGCGGCTACGAAGGTCAGCGATCCCGCCTGCACCGCGCTCATGCCGAAGCCGAGCTGGAACATCAGCGGCAGCAGGAAGACGACCGAGCTAAGGCCGATCGTGTCCAGCCCGCCGCCGGTGAGGAACGAAATGCGGAAGGTACGGATGCGCAACAGCTTGAGATCGAGCAGCGGATTGCGCACGCGCAGGCAGTAGAACGAGGCGATGGTCAGGATGACGAGCGCC
>NZ_RZRA01001410.1:0-917 GCF_003998945.1 Mesorhizobium sp. M7A.F.Ca.CA.003.01.2.1
TTGAACAGTACGGTATCGGAGCCGGCGCCGGATGAGATGGCGAAACGAAGTTGCCACCAGCCGCTCATGGTGAATTTCAGCCCCTCGATGCGGTAACGGCCTTCGCCCAGGTAATCGGTGACCTGCGGGCTGGTCGGCAGGCCGTGATTGTGTTGCGGCATGCCGCCGGAGATGGCGATCGCGGCGCGCTCCACCGAAGCCCCTGTCTTTGTCTTCAGGGTCAGCAGCCAGGATTCCAGTTCGCCCTGCCGCACCACGCCCCGTTCCGGCACGAAACTCGCCACGTACAGCCCGTTGTCGGTTTTCTTCGTCCGCGCGACATCCGGGCCGGCTGGCAGCGACGAACGCGGCGCCGTCAGGAAGACGACCGCGAGAATGCCGACCAGCAAGGCAGCCAGACCAAGACCCGCCAGAAGATAACGCCATATCGATGCCAAACCGGTTCCTCTTCTGCAGACAACGCTCTGCCGAACGGATCGCATCCCGCCAGCCTGTGGGAAAACGCTGTGGCGGAAAAAACCCTGCTTGCCAAGCATGGCGCTGCCGATGGCAAAAAGCTACAGCACCGGGAAGCACTGGAGGATTGTAGATGGCGGGAACCGGCGTCGCCTCGATCGGCGAATGCATGCTCGAACTGTCGGGCCAGACCGGACCGAACTGGCGCATGGGCTTTGCCGGCGACACGTTCAACACGCTGTGGGCGCTGCACGCGCTGAGCACTGAGCGGCCGGCAACCTATGTCTCGGCCTTCGGCGACGATCCGTTCTCGCAAGCCCAGATCGATTTCTTAGGCCAGAACGGCATCGGCATCGGCTCCAGCCCGATCATAGCGGGCGCACGGCCTGGCCTCTATGCCATCACGCTGACCGGGGCCGAGCGTTCCTTCACCTACTGGCGCGGCGACGCCGCCGCGCGGC
>NZ_RZRA01001411.1:0-916 GCF_003998945.1 Mesorhizobium sp. M7A.F.Ca.CA.003.01.2.1
CGGCGGACGCGGCCTTGTCGGAGCGGCGGCCGGAACCGGCTGCAAGCCGCCATCTCCAGTCAATGCCGGCCGGCGCGGCGCCGAAAGCCGGATATCGCGCTCGACGACGACGTCGGTCGGACCGCCGATCAGAAGCAGATGTTCGATGTCGTCGCGGCGTATCAGCACCAACCTGCGATGGCTGTCGACGGCGGTGGCATCCATGACGGCCAGTCGCGTCTTGCGGTTCCGGCCGCCGGCGACGAAGGTTCCGAATGTCAGGTTGCGCACCAGCTTGACGATGACGAGAACGATGACCAGCAGGACGAGCGCTGCAAACGTCCACAACAATGCTGCGGCATAACCGGGACCTGCCACGCTATCGAGCCATTGCATTGGTTTCCCCTGATCGCCCCTTGGAAGTGATAAGACACTAGACCGTTGCAGCGGGCCACCGCAAGTTGCGTTTCACGCTGTTGAACAGCTTGAAAAACTCCGAAGGCCGGAAGACATCATTTTTATCCGACATTTGCCGCCCAGGCCTTTTCCGGACTAGGAGAATGTGATTCAACCCGGTACGGGGCGGGTGTCGGAACACCGGAATTCACGAGCAGGGGGCACATGGCCAAGGAAGCGCGCGGCGATTTCTATCCGGTACCGATCGTCGACCAGAATACGCGACCGGGCGCGGTTACCCGGCTTATCATTTTCATCGTCGTTCTGACGGGGGCCGCGATCGTCTTCGGTCTTTTCCGCGAGCGCCTCGGCGATCCTTTCCTGCTCGGCATGCTCGGCGTGCTGGCGATGATCGGCGTCGGCTTCCTGTTCGCGACGGCGATCGGCTTCGTGCAGGTCACGCCACGCTCGACAGGCGACGAACTGTCGAAATCCTTCGTCGATTCGATGTCGCAGGGGCTTCTCGTCACCGACACCAAGG
>NZ_RZRA01001412.1:0-913 GCF_003998945.1 Mesorhizobium sp. M7A.F.Ca.CA.003.01.2.1
CTGCTCACCCGCACCTTGCCGATCATGCCGATGGTGTCGGGCGTCGTCGTCTTCATTTTCGGCGCGCTGACGCTCTATCTGCAGGACGACATCTTCATCAAGATGAAGCCGACCATCGTCAACACGCTGTTCGGCGGGGTGCTGCTCGGCGGCCTGTATTTCGGCAAGTCGCTGCTTGGCTATGTCTTCGATTCAGCCTTCAGCCTCGACGCTGAAGGCTGGCGCAAGCTGACCTTCCGCTGGGGCCTGTTCTTCCTGTTCCTGGCCATCGTCAATGAGGTGGTGTGGCGCAATTTTTCCACCGACGCCTGGGTTACTTTCAAGGTCTGGGGCATCATGCCGATCACGCTTCTGTTCACCTTCAGCCAGATGCCGCTGATCCTGCGCCATTCGCTGGACGACAAGACCGGCAAAGAAGAGAAGGCCGGGAAATAGAGCCTGCAAATAAGGGGAAAGGGCCATGGAATTCGTCACCACGCGCGACCAGTTGAGGACGATCTACAAGACGCCACGACCGACCGACGGTTCTATCCGAAAGGAGCTGAAAAAACTTGACGGCCATTGCCGCTCCTTCATCGGCAAGAGCCCATTCGTGCTGATTGGCTCGTCCGACGGTGCCGGCAATGCCGACGTGACGCCGAAGGGCGACAAACCGGGCTTTGCCACCGTTCTGGACGACACCACCATCGCCATTCCCGACCGGCCCGGCAACAACCGGCTCGACACGCTGGAAAACATCCTCGTCAATCCCCCGGTCGGGCTGCTCTTCCTCATCCCCGGCATGAACGAGACGCTGCGCGTCAACGGCGATGCCCGCATCACCGTCGACGCAAATTTGCGCGAACGGCTCGCCGTCGACGGCAGGGAGCCGCAAAGCGTTGTCGTGGTCAGCGTCAAGGCGGCCTACATGCAC
>NZ_RZRA01001413.1:0-908 GCF_003998945.1 Mesorhizobium sp. M7A.F.Ca.CA.003.01.2.1
ACAGCCCGACAACCGGGGTCCCAGTGGCTGCCGCCATGTGCATCGGGCCGCTCTCATTGCCGAGAAACAGCCGGGCCTGTTTCAGCACCGCCAGCAGGCTTTCAAGCGACAGGTCACCGACGAGATTGACGACCGGCGGCGCGGTCCTGGCGACGATGCGTTCGGCGATCTCGCGCTCGTCCGGGCCGCCCACCAGGACGACGTCCAGGCCGGTCTCGCCGGCAATCTCGACGATCGCTGCTGCAAACCGCTCCGGCTGCCAACGTCGCCCCTCGAAGCTTGCACCCGCATGCACGGCGATGAAGGCATTTGGCCGCAGATGGTGTTTATCCAGGAGCGCCAATGCTTTCGCCATCTCCAATGGCAGCGGCTGAAGGTTCGGAATCACCGTGCGAAGTTCAATGCCGAGCGCTTCGAGCGGCGAGAGGTAGCGGTACAGGAAATGCTGGCCATCAAAGCCGTAGGGCTTGGCAAGGACGTTGGCGGGCTGCCGCTCCAGCATACGCAAGGGTCTTTCGGAGGGATTGTATCCGACACGGGTCTTTGCGTGGACGAGCCCGGTGAGGATGCGCGACGTCTTCGAATCGGTCAGGTCGATGGTCAGGTCGAAGCGGAAGCGGCGCAACGCCCGCACCATGGCGTAGAGCTCCTTCCCGCGCTCCAAGGGCGTGCCGCGCATGCGGTCGCGCCTGAATGCGACCACCTCGGAAGCGATACCATGGGCGATCACGAAGCTCTCGAAGCGGGCCTCGCACAGAAAGACGATGCTGGCGCCGGGGAATTCGAGCCGCAGGTTCTTGGCGAGCGCCGAGGCGAGGACGAGATCTCCTATGAACTTGGTTTGAATGACCAGGATCGAGCGGAGCGGCGCGGGAGAGATCTGCAGCATCTGTTTCCGGGAGCAATTT
>NZ_RZRA01001414.1:0-905 GCF_003998945.1 Mesorhizobium sp. M7A.F.Ca.CA.003.01.2.1
CGGCAACCAGCTGACCATCAAAGGGTCCGCTTCTGCCGCCGAGCAGGCGCGCCGCGCCCTGGACAATCTTTACGGCATTCTCCAGAAAGGCGTCGATATCGGCCAGTCCGACGTTGACGGCGCCGTGCGCATGGCGATTGCCGCCGACGATCAGTTGACCCTGCCAACGCTGGAACGCAAGGGCAAGGTCTCCGCCGCCCAGATCGCCACCCGCAAGAAGACGATCTATGCCCGTTCGCTCAACCAGGACGCCTACATGCGGGCGCTTGAACGGTCGGAACTGGTGTTCGGCATCGGCCCGGCCGGCACCGGCAAGACCTACCTGGCGGTGGCGCACGCGGCGATGCTGCTCGAGCGCGGCATGGTCGAGCGCATCATTCTCTCGCGGCCGGCGGTCGAGGCCGGCGAGCGGCTGGGCTTCCTGCCCGGCGACATGAAGGAGAAGGTCGATCCCTATCTGCGGCCGCTCTATGACGCGCTCTACGACATGATGCCGGCCGACAAGGTCGAGCGCGCCATTGCCGCCGAAGTGATCGAAATCGCGCCGCTTGCCTTCATGCGCGGCCGCACGCTGGCGCATGCCGCCGTTATCCTCGACGAGGCGCAGAACACCACGCCGATGCAGATGAAGATGTTCCTGACGCGTCTGGGCGAAAACTCGCGCATGATCGTCACCGGCGATCCGACCCAGATCGACCTTCCCTCGAACACCAAATCGGGTCTGGTCGAAGCCTTGCGGGTGCTGGACGGCGTGGCGGGCGCGGTCACCGTGCGCTTCAACGACGGCGACGTGGTTCGCCATCCGCTGGTGGCGGAAATCGTCAGGGCCTACGACCGGGACGCCAAGCTGGCGCGTGGCCTCGGCGCCGAGAATTGATGTTGGCGATGCGGCTTCATGCCTGAGG
>NZ_RZRA01001415.1:0-899 GCF_003998945.1 Mesorhizobium sp. M7A.F.Ca.CA.003.01.2.1
CTCTATGGCAGCGGCGACATTTCCGGCGAAATCATGCGCGGCCCGGCCATGGTCGCGGAACGTGTCCGGCGCTGCCACCGTGCGGTGGTGCGCTGGTACCCCCTTTGCCCCGACCGCCGCCGGCGACAGTTGCGCCGTCGCTATGGTGGCGCCGTGATAGGCGAAATCGGTGATGATCACCCCGGTGCCGCCGCTGGAATGCTGGGCAATGCGGATGGCAAGGTCGTTCGCCTCGCTGCCGGTGCAGGTGAACATCGCGTGGCCGAGATGGGCCGGAACGGTGCCGAGAAGCTTTTCCGCGTAATCGAGGATGATCTCGCTGAGATAGCGTGTGTGGGTGTTGAGCGTTGCGGCCTGCCCGGACAGTGCCTCGACGACGCGCGGATGGCAGTGGCCGACCGAGGCGACGTTGTTGTAGGCGTCGAGGAACTTGCGGCCCTGGGCATCGTAGAGCCACACACCGCTGCCGCGCACCAGATGAATAGGGTTGCGGTAGAAGGCGCGGTAGGTCGGCCCGAGCAGCCTGGCGCGGCGTTCGAGCAGCGCGCGCTCCGATGCAGCCGCGTCGGCATTTGCGGGATACGGCGAGGACTGGGGCACGAGCATCTACTCCGGATTGGAATGGTCGAGAAAATAGCGGCGGGCATCGGTGGACGACAGACCATCAAGCTTTTCAAGCGAAGCCCAGACCTCGGTGGCGAGGCGCAGCACGTAGTCGCGCTTGGCCGGGAAACGCTCGGCCTGCCAACTGGCGATGTTGACGATGAGCGCAAGTCGGGCACGGATCAGATCGAAGAGAATGCCAATCTCTTCCTCCTCCAGTGGTTGGAGCGACTGATAACCTGCGACAAAGCGCGCTGCCGGTGCCAGCGGATGGCCTTCCGCCGGCCAGCGGTAGA
>NZ_RZRA01001416.1:0-897 GCF_003998945.1 Mesorhizobium sp. M7A.F.Ca.CA.003.01.2.1
CGCTATCTGGCCGACGACAGTCTTGCGACCGCGATCTTCCTGGCGATCCGGCTGGGGAAGCCGCTGCTGCTCGAAGGCGCACCAGGCGTCGGCAAGACGGAAGCGGCCAAGGCGATCGCCGCGCTGCTCGGCCGCGATCTGGTGCGGCTGCAATGCTATGAAGGCATCGACGCTGCGCACGCGCTCTACGAATGGAATTATCAACGCCAGCTGCTCGCCATTCGCCACGCCGGCGAGCACGAGATCGACATCTACGAAGACCGTTTCCTGATCGCCCGGCCGCTGCTGCAGGTGCTGAAGGCGCCGGAACAGCGCGTGCTGCTGGTCGACGAGATCGACCGCTCGGATCATGAATTCGAGGCGCTGCTTCTGGAATTCCTCTCCGATTTCCAGATCAGCATTCCCGAACGCGGTACCGTCCGCGCCACGGCACAGCCGATCGTCATCCTGACCTCGAACCGCACCCGCGAGCTTGCCGAGGCACTGCGCCGCCGCTGCGTCTACCACTGGATCGGCTATCCCGACGCCGAGCGCGAGGCCGCCATCATCATGCTGCGCGCCGGCGATGTGGCCGAGGTAACGGCGCGCGCGGTGGCGGCGGCCGTGCAGACCATCCGCGCCCGGCCGCTGGCCAAGCCGCCGGGTATCGCCGAGGCCGTCGAATGGGCCAATGCCGCCACCATCCTGGAGAAGGGCGGCAGCCCGTGGCCGGAAGCCTTCCGCCGCGCCATCGGCGTGCTGATCAAGGACGAGGAAGACCTTTCCTACATCGCACCGGAGCTTGGCCGGATCGTCGAGGAGGCGCTGGCGTGACGCGGGAGGTCATTTCGCAAGGCTGGCGGGACAGCGCCCCCCTCTGTCCTGCCGGACATCTCCCCCCCAAGGGGGGAGATCGGA
>NZ_RZRA01001417.1:0-896 GCF_003998945.1 Mesorhizobium sp. M7A.F.Ca.CA.003.01.2.1
CCGTATACGCCCTCACCTCGCCATCCAGCCCGCGCAGCCGCCAGTTCTCGCCCTCCCGTCCCTCGACATGGCAAGGCCCGATCGGCACCTTGCCGCCGCCTTCCGGCAGGTCGAGCACATAGACGGGGTTGCAGATGCCCGACAGTCGCGCCCGCAGCGCTTCGGTCAGCGCCTGCCCCTGCGCAATCGTCGTGCGCCGGTGCGCCATGCCGCGCGCGAGGTCGCCATGGTGCAGGTAATAGGGTTTGACGCCGAGGCGATACATCAGCTCGCGGCAGAGCTCCTCCAGCGCCTCGACGCTGTCGTTGACGCCTTTGAGCAGAACGCTCTGGTTGAGCAGCACGAAGCCGGCTTGCCGCAGCGTGCGACAGGCGGTTTCCGTGGCCTGAGTGATTTCCCGCGCGTGGTTGAAATGGGTGACGATGGTGACCATCAGCCGGCCCTGCAGGGCCGCAACCAGCCCCGGCGTGATGCGCGACGGCAGCGCCACCGGAACGCGCGTGTGGATGCGCAGCAGCCGCACATGCGCGATCGCTTCGATGCGCGCGCGGATTTCGGCCAGCGCCTTGTCGGGCAGCGACAGCGGATCGCCGCCGGTCAGGATCACCTCGCGGATTTCGGGGTGATCCGCGATATAGGCCAGCGCCGGCTCCAGCGCCTCGCGCGTATAACCCCTGCCGATCGAGGTCAGCGATTCCTTGCGGAAGCAGAACCGGCAATAGACCGCGCATTGGTAGGTCGGGAACAACAGCACCCGGTCGGCATGGCGATGCGTCAAGCGCGGCACCGGGCTGAAGTCATGGTCGGCGATCGGATCGTCGAGTTCGCCTTCCGCTTCCTCAAGTTCTTGCGGAGACGGGATGACCTGCGCCCGGATCGGATCAGCCGGGTCGTTC
>NZ_RZRA01001418.1:0-895 GCF_003998945.1 Mesorhizobium sp. M7A.F.Ca.CA.003.01.2.1
CAAAATTTCTGACCCTTTTCGTTGTGAGCCAGGATCGCCGCCACCGACGCGTCGGAAAGGGCCGCCGCCTCTGCCCTTGTCGGCCGGATGGGATGCCCGGCCGCGCAGAACGATCCGCCTGATGTGGTGCAGCCGGCCAGCAGGAGCGAGAGCGCTATGATTTTGACCATCTGGCCAGCCTCCCTCTGTTGTCGTCCGGCGCCCGGCCGGCGACGGCATCGTCGATCTCCTGGGCTTCGGTGCGCGCCGCGGCGTCGGCGGCATCCTGCCTGGCCTTCTGGTTGGCCTTGCCCTTGGCGTAGGCCGTCCAGACACCGGCGAGCGCGGCGCCCATTGCCAGAAGATACGGCCAGGCCTGGCCAAGCAGCGCGAAAGCGAGTGTTCCCATCTCATGTCTCCTTGGCCGGCGCGACCATGCCGCGCGGCCCGTCACGCACCGCGTTGATGATGATCTTGGCAAGGGCAATGGCGCCGCTGATCTGAAGGGCGGTGCGGTCGCTCACGCCGAGCAGCGTCCAGTCAAAGCCGGCGAGCGCGCCGCCGCAGATGATGGCGATCAGCGTGTTGAGGAGATTGTGCAGCGCATTGGTGTTGAACCATGTCATCGAAACAGGCTTCCGAAAAAATCGGCGATCTGATGCCGGACGGCCGCGAGCGCTCCGGCCATGAGAACGAGGAGGCCGGCCACGGCAGCCGTCTTGCCGCCGGGCGTCGGCTGCTCGAGACGAACCGACGGCGCCCCATTGGCCGATGTTTCGACCCTGGGCGGCGCCGCCGCGGTCACCGGTGCGGCGGGGCGCTGCGCCGACATCAGCAGGGCCTGAACCCGCACCGACCTGACCCGATCCGACCAGCCGCGCCCGAATGTTGCCCATGTCGGCAACCGCTTCAGGAA
>NZ_RZRA01001419.1:0-892 GCF_003998945.1 Mesorhizobium sp. M7A.F.Ca.CA.003.01.2.1
GTAGTAGGCGACGGGATAGGCAGTGACGACCGTCGCCAGCGTGACCAGAGCGGCAATGATCAGCGAGCGCAGCGTCACCGTCCAGTACAGCGGATCGGACACCACGGTGACGAAGTTCGCGACGGTGAAACCGGCGCCGAGCAGCGAACCGTCATTGCCGCGGAAGGCGAGGAAAAGCACGAGGCCAAGCGCAAACAGGATCAGCAGGAAGGTGACCAGCGCGCCCGGCAGCAGCATGGCGACCCGGAAGCCCTGGGAAGACCGGGCCTCTGGCGCTGATGTTGCAACTAGGGTCGACATCGACCTGCCTATTGGAAATTTGAAATTGGCCTAGAGTTTTTCATATCCATGAAACTGTCAAGCAGAATCCCCTAACGGAACTCCAAGGAGATAAAGCGCCCTGGTCAGCGCTCCAACGCATCGAGCAGGCGATACCAGGCGATGGTCGCGGCGACGCCGACCTGGCGGAAGGCGTGAAACGGGATCGGCCGGATCGGCGAGACCGGGAAAGGCAATTGCCTGGCGTCGCCACTTTGGAGGTAGCCGGCGATGCGCTCGCCAAGCGCAGTCATCAGGCCGACACCACGACCCTGGCAGCCGACCACGGCGAGCAGGCCTTTCTCCGGCTCGTGGATGTGCGGCAGGTGGTCCGGCGTCATCGCAACCCGGCCGAACCAGCGCTTCTCGATGGGAACGCCGGACAGCGAGGGATAGAGCCGTACCAGCGCACGCTCGAGATGCGCCCAGTCGCCGGCGCTCGTCGGCAGCGCCATGCGGCCCCGTCCGCCAAGCACCAGCCGGCCGTCGGCGCTCTTGCGGTAGTAGACGAGGATGCGCCTGGAGTCCGACACCGCCTGCCCTTCCGGCAGGATCGTGGCCGCCAGATTGGACG
>NZ_RZRA01000141.1:0-7799 GCF_003998945.1 Mesorhizobium sp. M7A.F.Ca.CA.003.01.2.1
GCCGTCGGCCGTGCGGCGGGCGCCATCGTCGAGGAGGTGCGCAAGCAGTTCCGCGAGGATCCGGGCATCATGGCCGGCACCTCGAAGCCGAACTACGCCCGCGCGGTCGACCTTCTGACCAAGGCGGCAATCAGGGAAATGATCATCCCGTCGCTGCTGCCGGTGCTGGCGCCGCTCGTCGTCTATTTCGGCGTGCTGCTCATCTCGGGCTCGAAGGCGTCTGCCTTTGCAGCGCTGGGTGCCTCGCTGCTCGGCGTCATCGTCAACGGCCTGTTCGTCGCTATCTCGATGACCTCTGGCGGCGGCGCCTGGGACAACGCCAAGAAGTCCTTCGAAGACGGCTTTGTCGACAAGGACGGCGTCAAGCATCTCAAGGGTTCCGAGGCGCATAAGGCTTCGGTGACCGGTGACACGGTCGGCGATCCCTACAAGGACACCGCTGGCCCCGCCGTCAACCCGGCGATCAAGATCACCAACATCGTCGCGCTCCTGCTGCTGGCCGTGCTCGCGCACGGCTGATCTAGGCTTCAGCCCGAAACAACCCGCGGGAGCGATCCCGCGGGTTTTTTGTTGAGCAATGCCATGTCGACGCGTCAACAAGCCGATCTCTTGCATGCGGTAAATGCGCCGGTATCTCATCTACCGGCTTGGGTTTCGACGGCTTAAGCATCGCCGGCAAACATACGGGGATCTTGCCCTGATCGAGGCCACAACAAAAACCCGCAGGATCGCTCCCGCGGGTTTTTGGTCGTCTGAGATGATGAGGCTCCCGGAATGGAAGCCGAAAGGAATTAGGCGCCGCCGCCCGGAATGCTGGGTGCCAGCTTGCTGGCACCGTTGATGATCTGGCTGAGGAAGTTCTGGTCCTTGCCGCCGGTCGGTGTGGTGCGTGAGATGAAGTCGAACATCTTGCCGTCCTTCATCCCGTAATTGGCGATCTGGGTGACGCGGCCATCGGCGCCGAAATAGACCGCCAGCACATGCTGATCAATGAGCCGTGGCTTGTCGAAGGCGACGTAGCGCTTGCGCGTCTGCGAAATGTAATAGAAGGCCTCGTTGTCGAAGGTCGCGGTCGTCGACGGCGTGCCGAGCGCCAGAAGCACCTGCTCGCGGCTCGAACCGACCGGCACCAGGTCGATTGCCTGCTGGTCTATGACGTAACCTTGCGTCAGCGTCTCACTCGGGCTGAGGTCGCCGATCATCTTGGAGGTGTGGCAGGCCGATAGTGCCGAAACGATCATCAGCAGCGAGATCGCGCCGGCGGGCCTGGACGAGAAGGTCGACTTGAAATTCAGCGCGCGCAACAACAACTCCATTAGCTGGCCGCAACTTGCGCTGGGCCGCGAAACCGGTAAACCAGCTTGCTTGCCGATGCAACAAGCCCACTTCAACAAACGGTCCCCAGGAGACCATCCCCAATGTTCCAGCGCTTTTTTGGCCGCGAACGCTACGCCAACCGCGCTATCACCGAGGCGCTTTACGCACAAATCGTGGCGGCGGCGCGGCAGACGGTGTTTTATTCCCACTGGAATGTGCCAGACACGCCGCTTGGCCGTTTCGAGATGCTGTCGCTGCACATGTTCCTGTTCCAGCACAGGTTGCGCGGTGAGAGCGGTGCGGCGCAAGAGGTCGCCCAGGTGCTGATCGACGAGTTCTTCCTCGACGTCGACCATTCGTTGCGGGAATTGGGCATTGGCGACGTTGGCGTGCCCAAACGCATGAAAAAGCTGGCAAAGATGTTTTATGGCCGAACCGCTGCCTATGACGATGCCCTGGAAAGAAACGACCATGAAGCGCTGACCGCGGCTCTTGCCCGCAATGTCCGGCCCGACGCGGGCGCCTGGCTGGAAGCATCGCTGCTGGCCAACTATGTTACCGACGCGCGCAATCATCTGGCCGCGCAGACATCCGAATCGATTGTCTCCGGCACGCTGACCTTTCCCGCCGCCAAGGAGGTTGAACAATGAAGCATGTGGACCCGCAAAGCCCGGTCTCCTTCCGTGCAAACATCACGCGCCTGCCGCAAAAGGGCCTGCCGCTGGTTGTCGAAGCCGATGCCGCACAGCGTGCGGCACTGGCCGAGGAGCACGGGTTGATTTCGGTCGAATCCTATCGCGCCGAGCTTCTGGTCGCGTCGTGGAAGCGCAATGGCGTGAAGATAAGCGGTCGTGTCGAAGCCGACATCACCCAGGCCTGCATCGTCACGCTCGAGCCTGTCGAAGCGCATATCGACGAACCGGTCGAAGCGCTGCTGCTGCCCGAGGATTCCAAGCTTGGACGGCAGGGT
This sequence comes from Mesorhizobium sp. M7A.F.Ca.CA.003.01.2.1, assembly GCF_003998945.1. Lineage (NCBI taxonomy): Bacteria > Pseudomonadati > Pseudomonadota > Alphaproteobacteria > Hyphomicrobiales > Phyllobacteriaceae > Mesorhizobium > Mesorhizobium sp. M7A.F.Ca.CA.003.01.2.1. Next base: position 2,288 of record NZ_RZRA01000141.1, read on the forward strand.
TTCGATGGTGGCGGCGAGATCCTGCTCGACGCGGAAGGCCCTGACAGTCCAGAGACATTTTCCGGTGACACGATCGATGTCGGGGCACTCGCCGAACAGTATTTCGGGCTCGCCATCGACCCCTATCCGCGTAAGCAGGGCGCAGCGCTCAACGCCGGCAGCGAGACCGAACCGGCGGAGAATGAATTTCAGCAAAAACTGCGATCCTTGCTGGGAAAATCCTGAAAAGCTCGCCCGCGACGGAAAAGTCGGTTGTGTGGCAGCCCAAAACCGTTATTTTCGCCGAACCTTCGCGGTCGCTAAACGACCTGCCGCCTAACCGTGAGACAAATACCGCGTGATCAGGATTTCCATCGATGCCATGGGCGGCGATCACGGACCAGCCGTGGTCATTCCAGCGCTCATGACGGTCGCGACCCGTCGTCCCGACATCCGCTTCGTCATCTTCGGGCGTGAGGAGGTCGTGCGCCCGGAGCTCGCCAAATTTCCCAAGCTTGCCGAGATCAGCGAATTCTTCCATTGCGAAATTGCGGTCAGGATGGACGACAAGCCGAGCCAGGCGCTGCGCCACGGCCGCTGGAAGTCATCGATGTGGAAGGCCGTCGAAGCGGTCAAGGCCGGCACGGCCGACGCCTGCATTTCCGCGGGCAACACCGGTGCGCTGATGGCGATGTCGAAATTCTGCCTGCGCACCATGGCCACCATCGATCGCCCGGCGATCGCAGCCCTTTGGCCGACATTGCGCGGCGAAAGCGTGGTGCTGGATGTCGGCGCGACCATCGGGGCCGATGCGCAACAGCTCATCGATTTTGCCATTCTCGGCACCGGCATGGCGCGCTCGGTCTTCGGCATAGCCCGGCCCAGCGTCGGCCTGCTCAATGTCGGCGTCGAGGAGATCAAAGGCCAGGAAGAGGTTAAGGAGGCGGGGCGCATGCTGCGCGAAGCCAACATGGCCTCGATGAACTATCACGGTTTCGTCGAGGGCGACGATATCGGCAAGGGCACGGTCGACGTTGTGGTGACCGAGGGCTTCGCCGGCAACATCGCTCTGAAGACCGCGGAAGGCACGGCGCGCCAGATAGCGGGTTATCTGCGCGCCGCGATGAGCCGCACCCTGATGGCCAGGATCGGCTACGTCTTCGCTAAGGGCGCCTTCAACCGCTTGCGCGAAAAGATGGATGTCGGCCGCTCCAATGGCGGCGTTTTCCTGGGGCTGAGCGGGATCGTCGTCAAAAGCCATGGCGGTGCTGATTCTGACGGGTTCGCCGCCGCGATCGAACTCGGCTATGACATGGTCCGCAACAACCTCCTCGACCGTATCGAGGCCGATCTGGACCTGTTTCATGCGCGCAACCCGCGCGCCCTGTCATCTAGGAAATCCGACGTCGTCACCGACGCAAAGGAATAGGAAAGAACTTTGATCAGATCAGTCGTGCGCGGCACGGGCGCCGCGCTGCCCCGCCGAATCATGAAGAATGCCGATTTCGAAGGCATGGTCGAGACCTCCGACGAGTGGATCGCCCAGCGCACCGGCATTCGCCAGCGCCACATCGCGGGCGATGACGAGACGACCGCTTCGCTGGGGGAAGCGGCGGCACGTGCCGCACTTGCCAATGCGGGCCTCACGCCCGCCGACATCGATCTGATCGTGCTGGCGACCTCGACGCCCAACAACACGTTTCCGGCCACCGCCGTCGAGATCCAGAACCGGCTCGGTATGCATCACGGCTTTGCCTTCGACATGCAGGCGGTCTGTTCGGGTTTCGTCTATGCCGTGACCACCGCCGATCTCTACATCCGCGGCGGCCTGGCCAAGCGTGTCCTGGTGATCGGGTCCGAAACATTCTCGCGCATTCTCGACTGGAGCGACCGGTCGACCTGTGTGCTGTTCGGAGACGGCGCCGGTGCCATGATCCTGGAAGCGGGCGAGGGCGCGGGCACGATCGCCGACCATGGCGTTCTGGCGGCCAGCCTGCGCTCCGACGGCACGCACAAGGACAAGCTTTTTGTCGATGGCGGGCCGTCGACGACGGGTACGGTCGGCCATCTCCGGATGGAGGGCCGCGAAGTCTTCAAGCACGCGGTCGGCATGATCACCGACGTCATCGAGGCGACGTTCGCGCAAGCCGGTATCTCAGCCGAGGATCTCGACTGGTTCGTGCCGCACCAGGCCAATAAACGAATTATTGACGCTTCCGCCAAGAAGCTCGGGATAGCTGAGCAAAAGGTGGTGGTTACGGTCGATTTGCACGGTAACACCTCGGCTGCTTCCGTGCCGTTGGCGCTGTCGGTGGCCGTTGCCGACGGCCGCATCAAGAAGGGCGATCTCGTCCTCCTGGAAGCGATGGGTGGCGGCTTCACCTGGGGCGCTGTCCTGGTTCGCTGGTAAGTGCCGAACGGTCCAGTTTCGGTCCTTGACCTTGACGGATCAATTACTTAGGCTCTGCCGTTGTTGTGCCGAATTTTATGTTTTGAGCTGATGGGACGGTCGCATGGGGGGAAAGACACTTACGCGCGCCGACCTTGCCGAGGCAGTTTACCGGAAGGTCGGCCTGTCGCGCACTGAATCGGCCGAACTCGTCGAAGCGGTGCTGGATGAAATCTGCGAAGCCATCGTGCGCGGCGAAACGGTGAAGCTGTCGTCCTTCGCGACATTCCACGTCCGCTCCAAGAACGAGCGTATCGGCCGCAATCCCAAGACTGGCGAGGAAGTGCCGATCCTGCCGCGTCGGGTGATGACCTTCAAGTCGTCCAACGTGCTGAAGAGCCGTATCTTGCGCTCCCATCAGAGCGGCAAGGCCAAAAGCGGCAAGTAATCCTAGAGCGCGGTTGAAAACCGCCACCGCCATGACGCCGGGCTTGAATATTGCTTCATAAACCGCTGAAATAAGCCCCGATTCGGCAGCTAGGCCGGATCATCGTCCAGCGTGAGGATTCGCCCATGGACAAGAGCCCCGACGCCTTTCGTACCATCAGCGAGGTCGCCGAAGATCTCGATTTGCCGCAGCATGTGCTGCGCTTCTGGGAAACGCGTTTCAACCAGATCAAGCCGATGAAGCGCGGCGGCGGCCGTCGTTACTACCGGCCGCAGGATGTCGAGCTGATCAAGGGCATCCGTCACATGCTCTACGACCAGGGCTACACCATCAAGGGCGTGCAGAAGCTGTTGCGCGAGAACGGCAACCATTTCCTGGTTGCCATCGGCAATGGCGACATGGCCGCCGTCGAGGCGATCTCGCAGCGAAGGCAGGCTGACCAGGTGCCGCTGACGCCGGCGGCCCAGCCGCGCAGCATGGACGACGAACTGGTCGGCCAGCCGCGCGTCAAACCCAGCCGTCGCTTTTTCGGCCTGGGCAAGAGCGACGAGGACGGTCCGGTGCAGCCGGATGCATCGAAACTCTCGCGCGACAACAGGGCCTTGCTGCAGGAGGCGTTGTTCGACCTCCTGGAATGCAAGCGCCTGCTTGATCAGGTGCGCTGACCGCAGCCCGACGCGATAGTTCGAAACCGGAACCCGTCTTCCGGTGAGGCGTTACGTTTCCTTCTGCAAGTGAAGGAAACACATCATGGCATCATTTTCGACCCTCTCGGACATCGATCTCGACAGGCAGGTCGCGGCTCTCACCAAAGAACTGGCCAGCTTGAAGAGGGCTGTGGCAAGGCGAGGCGGCGCCTACTACGAGGACGGTCGCGATGCAGCCTTCGACACCTATTCCGATCTTGCGGGGCGTCTGCGCGACGCCATGCCGGCACTGCGTAAACAGGGCAGGGTGATCGAGAGGTCGGCCCGCGACCATCCGGCGGCTGCCGCTGCTGTCGGCCTTGTGGTGCTCGGTCTTGTCGCCAGTCTGCTGTTCAGCCGGCGCTGAGGCGGTGCTTCTGATGGTTGAGGTAGCTGGCGCCGTCATTCGACGAACTTGGTGCGCCCAAATCGTGTCGAGCTAACGCGCCGCAATGCCAAGGGAAGACCGGCCTTGGACAGGAAGCCAAGGCCGGTCTTCTCGGTGGCAGTTTGCGGTGCTTAGGCCTTGTTTCCGATCACATGGTGGTGGTGGCGGTGATGATGGTGATGGCGGACATGGTGGCGATGATGATGGTGGTGACGATGGTGCTTTGCCATCGGCGCCGCATCCGCACTCGTCGCACCGATGACGGGCACCGTGAAAGCCAATGCAACTGCAAGCCCGAGGGCCGAGAGGAGGGACTTCTTCATGGATCGTTTCCTTTTGTTTCGCGGGCGCATATGGATCGGGGCGATAGCCCGGCCGCCGCGAATGGAATTACGCGCCTGAATTTTTTCGTCAGTATTTCCCGATTGTAGAATTTTGTTTCTGGACTGTTTCTGCCCAATCCAGCCTCCCGCCACCATGCACGGCAAGATCGAGAGGCGGCCATTGGCCGCCTGTCCGACTACATCGGCGGCACGACGCCGTTGGTCCCGACCACGACGCGGCTGGCGCTCAGCGCGCCGTCACTACCCCGCTCTGCGGTGACAAAGACCGTCGCACCCGGCTTGAGGTCGCTCGGCGTCGCCGGCGCGAAGGTGACGACAGGGGTGGTGTCGGGAATCGAAATCTTCTTGGTCTGGCCATTGTCATAGGTCAGCGTGACGGATCGCCCGCTTATATCGGTAACGTCGGCGACGGTGCCGTTGGTCATCCGGCTGTTTGGCTGCAGGTCCCAGGGGCGGTCACCCTCGCCGGTGCCTTTCAGCGCGGCCGGGAAGACCACCACCTCCAGGGCGCCGCTGCCGCCATCCGCTTTCGATACGGAGGCAATGCCGAGGAAATCGCCCTGCTTGATGTCCGTTGCCGAGGCGTTGGCGACGCCCGAGATCTTCCAGCCGGCCTTGAGCTTGATCGCGTCGGTATCGCCCTGGCGGGTTTTCACGGTGAGCAGCGTGGGCTTAAAACTGACCACCGTGCCGCGCACACGAAGCGCGCCTGCGGCTTGGGCGGCGCCCGCGCCGGCGACGGAAAGGCTGGAAATCGTGCCGAGCACGACCATGACTGTCTTCAAGTTCATTGCAAAAAATCCTTCCGGGAAAGAACTGGCTGGAACCGGATGGTTTCGCGCCAGCGACCCGGAGATAACGAATGGGCGCGGCGAAACTGCCGGCAAAAGGCCAATCAGGCCTTCAAAACAACTTGATCGCGACGTGTGCGCCAGAGGCCGCGCCAGGCACCCGGTTCACGATCCCGTGACGGCCATTTTGGCCCTTGGCAAATCACCAGTGAGAGGGCATCTTCCCGACCGTCTCAGGCAACACTCCTCATTTGATCAAACTCTTTCAGTCATGGAGTTGCCAATGCCCCATAATGCGAAAAGCGAACCCCACTCCGAACCGGCAACCAACGGGAGCGGGCCAGATTACAACACCCTCAGAGCGATGCGGGAGACCCGCGGTTACAGCGTGGAAGAGCTTTCCCTGACATGCGGCCTGGCGGTGGACGAGATTGAGGATATCGAAAGCGGCAGAGTGACCGATCCGTCGAAGCTGCGTCGTATTGTG
>NZ_RZRA01001420.1:0-891 GCF_003998945.1 Mesorhizobium sp. M7A.F.Ca.CA.003.01.2.1
GTCATTGCCTTCGGCTTGGCGCTGCTCCTCAACGCCCAGATCCGGGCGCGAAAATTCTTCCGCGTCGTCTTCCTGATGCCGCTGATGCTGTCGCCGGTCGCGGTGTCGTGGATGATCGGAAAATCGCTGATGGAATACAGGTTCGGACCGGCCGCAACGCTGGCGCGCCATCTCGGCTGGGAAAATCCGGCCTTCTTCTCCGATCCGATCATCGCGCGCATATCGATCATGATACTGGATGCCTGGACCTTCATTCCGTTCATGATGATCATGCTGCTGGCCGGGCTGCAGGCGATGTCGCGCGAGGTGCTCGAAGCCGCACGCGTCGACGGCGCCAATGCGTGGCAGACCTTCTGGCAGGTCACCTTCCCGCTGATGCTGCCGGTGTCGGTGACGGCGGTGGTCCTGCGCATCATCTTCAAGCTGAAGCTTGCCGACATCATCATCACCGTGACGTCCGGCGGCCCCGGCGGCGCCACCGATTCCGTGTCGAGCTTCATCTACCGCGAATACCGCGACCGCTCGAATGTCGGCTACGGAACCATGCTGGCGATGGCCTATCTGGTGATCATCGTCGTGTTCGTCACGTGGTTGTTGAAATTTGCCAACCGTTTTGTCCGCAATGTCAATTAAAGCAAGATGGGGGTGAATTGAGCCCGATGAGCGTTCAGACCACCGAATATGTCGCCTCGGAGATCCGCTCGCCGGCGAGCTTCCTCGCCAGCCGCGTCTTCATCTATGGCGCGCTGGCCTTCTGGGCGTTCATCTGCCTGTTCCCGATCTATTGGACGATCACGACCTCGTTCAAAACCGCAGTCGACGTCACGCAAGGCCATCTCATCCCCTTCGTCGACTTCCAGCCGGACTGGAAGGGCTGGCGTTCGCTCGGCC
>NZ_RZRA01001421.1:0-887 GCF_003998945.1 Mesorhizobium sp. M7A.F.Ca.CA.003.01.2.1
ACGCTGATCGGCATGATTGCCGGGCTGATCCGGCCCGACAAGGGACGCATCGAGGTTGACGGCCGTGTGCTGGTCGATACCGGTGCCGGCATTTTCGTGCCGAAGCACAAGCGCCGCATCGGCATGGTGTTCCAGGACGCAAGGCTGTTTCCGCATTTGAGCGTTGCCGGCAATCTTCGCTACGGCCGCTGGTTCACGCCGCCGGCGGAGCGCTACGCCGATATCGATGCCGTCGTCGACCTGCTCGGCATCGGGCCGCTCATGAACAGGCGGCCGGCAAAGCTCTCAGGTGGCGAGAAACAGCGTGTGGCGATCGGCCGGGCATTGCTTGCCAGCCCCAGACTGCTGCTCATGGACGAACCGCTGGCCTCGCTCGACGAGGCGCGCAAGGCCGAAATCCTGCCCTATGTCGAAAGGCTGCGCGACGAGATCAAAATCCCGATCGTCTATGTCAGTCATTCGGTCGCCGAAGTGGCGCGGCTGGCCAGCGACGTGGTGATGCTGGCGCAGGGCAATGTCGTTGCCAGCGGGCCGACCGAGGCGGTGATGCAAAGGCTCGACCTGTTGCCGGCGGAGGAGCGCGGTGAGGGCGGCGCCGTGCTGGACACCAAGGTGCTGCATCACGACGAGAGTTTCGGCATGACCGTGCTCGGCTCGGCTGCGGGCGAGCTCCGGGTGCCACAGCTGGCGATGAAGACAGGTACGCCGGTGCGCATCCGTATCCGCGCCCGCGATGTGATGATCGCCACCGAAAAGCCGAGGGGTCTCAGCGCGCTCAACATCCTGCCGGGAACCATTACCGCGATGAGCCCCGGCGAGGGACCGGCGGTCGAGGGCGGTATCGACTGCAATGGCGCAACCGTGCTTTCCCGCATCACCGAACAGTC
>NZ_RZRA01001422.1:0-885 GCF_003998945.1 Mesorhizobium sp. M7A.F.Ca.CA.003.01.2.1
AAAACATGGCCAACGCCATGCAGAAAATGGCGGCGGGACAGGTCGCACCCGTCATCGACACCGAAGTCGGCTTCGACGGTATCGACGCCGCGCTGAAGCGCATGGAAGGCCGCGACGTTTTCGGCAAGATCATCCTGCGCGTCGGCTAGAGCCTTGACCTCTGTATTCAAGAAGTTCCGCCGGGACCTCAAATTTCGTTACGGCAGGCAACTGCGCCAGCTCAATTACTGGCTGGTGGCGCGGGCAGCGATGATGATCATCTCGGTCCTGCGCCTGCTGCCGGCCGACAGTGCGCTGAATTTCGCCGACCGCGTCGCACGCCTGGTCGGCCCCCGGGTGGGACGCCATCAGGTCGCCGTCGACAATCTGCGCAAGGCCTATCCGGAAAAGAGCGAAGCCGAAATCCAGGCGATCGCCTCCGACATGTGGGGCAACATGGCTCGCCTTGCCGCCGAATACATCTTTCTCGACGCCCTCTTCGACTACGACCCCGCAGCCAGCGAGCCCGGCCGCGTCGAGGTCAAGGGAGCTGACCACTTCGTCGAAATAGCCAGCGAAGAGAAGCCGCACATCGTCTTCACCGGTCATCTCGGCAATTTCGAATTGCTGCCGGTGGCGGCCGCGACTTTCGGCATGAACATCACTGCGCTGTTTCGCCCGCCTAACAATCCCTATCTCGCCGACTACATCCTCTCGACGCGCCGCTCGACCATGGGCTCGTTGCTGCCATCCATGGCGGGCGCGTCATTCGCCCTGGCCGGGGTTCTGGAGAACGGCGGCAACATCGGCATCCTTGTCGACCAGAAATTCTCCAATGGACTGGAGACGACATTCTTCGGCCGTCCCTGCCAGAGCAATCGCGTGCTGGCCACCCTTGCCCGCCAC
>NZ_RZRA01001423.1:0-885 GCF_003998945.1 Mesorhizobium sp. M7A.F.Ca.CA.003.01.2.1
GTCGAGCAGCAGCAGCGGCCGGTTGTCGGCGCCCTTCATGACCACTTCGCCTTCCGGGTTCTGCACGCCTATGGTGCGGAACCAGCGGCTCCAGTGCGGCGGCTCGGTGGCCGAGCCATCGAGCCCACGCGTCACCGGGTGGCGCTGGCCGAGTTCGGTGAGGCGCGGATAGAAGGCCTTGTCGACAACTTCGCCGGTCGGCATCGCCGGCAGGGCGGCCATCAGCGGCGTGCGCGCGATCGAGCTTTCGCCGGCATATTCGGGGCCGGCCGCGATCAGCAGCGCGCCGCCCTTTTCGACATATTCGGAGATGTAGTCGTAATAGAGGATCGGCAGCACGTCGCGGTGCTGGTAGCGGTCGAAGATGATGAGGTCGAAATCCTTGATCTTCTCGACGAACAGTTCGCGGGTCGGGAAGGCGATAAGCGACAATTCGTTGATCGGCGTGCCGTCCTGCTTTTCCGGCGGCCGCAGGATGGTGAAATGGACAAGATCGACCGAGGCGTCGGATTTCAGCAGGTTGCGCCAGGTGCGCTCGCCGGCATGCGGCTCGCCGGAGACGAGCAGCACACGCAGGTTCTCGCGAATGCCGTCGATCAGTGCGATGGCGCGGTTGTTGGTGTCGGTCAGTTCGCCTGGCTCGCGATCGATGGCGAGTTCGACGATGTTGCGGCCGGCGCCCGGAATGGTGACCTGCAGCGGCATGGCCTGGCCAACGGTGGCGTGCTCGACGGCGACCTGCTCGCCATTGACCGAGACGCGCACATCGACCGGGCCAGTCTCGTTTTCGGTCGAGATGACGCGGTAGGTCATGTCGAGCGGCTTGCCAACAAGGCCGAAGCGCGGCGCGTTCTCGAAGCGGATGCGGCGGTCCTTTTCGTGGTC
>NZ_RZRA01001424.1:0-883 GCF_003998945.1 Mesorhizobium sp. M7A.F.Ca.CA.003.01.2.1
GTTCTCGACAGCGTCTCGTTGATGGCGTTGTTCAGGAGTTGCGGCAGCGGCATGCGCTTGTATTTTCGCAGATCCTCTCGGACACGGTCATAGACCACGATCGTATCGTTCAGCGAATAGCCGATGATCGTCAGGATCGCCGCCAGTGACGACTGGTTGAACTCCAGCCCGGAGATGACGAAGAAGCCGAGCGTCATGACCACATCGTGCACCGTCGCCACGATGGCGCCGACCGCGAACTGCCATTCGAAGCGGAACCAGACATAGATCAGGATACCGAGCAACGCGATCAGCATGGCGATCGTGCCTTGCTTGGCGAGCTCGCCGGACACGGTCGGTCCCACCACTTCGACGCGGCGGAAGTCATAATTATCCTGCAGCTCGCCGCGCACCTTGTCGATGACGGTCTGCTCGGCATTTTCGCCACCATCCTGCGTCCCGACGCGGATCAGCACGTCGTTCGGCGTACCGAACTGCTGCACCTGGACTTCACCGATGTTGAGTTCGGTCAGCCGCGCGCGGAGGTCGGCGAGATCGGCATTGCCGCTCTTGGCCTGCACTTCGATCAGCGAACCGCCCTTGAAATCGATGCCGTAGTTGATGCCGACGGTCATGAACAGCACCACCGACAGGATCGAAAGTGCGCTGGACAGCGTGAACGTCCAGCGACGGATGCCCATGAAGGGGATCTTGGTGCCGGGCGGAACGAAGGTCACCGGCGCCTTCGGCAATTCCTTCGGGCGAGCACGCCGCAGCCAGATCGAGACCAGCAGACGGGTGAAGGTGAAGGCGGTGAAGACGGTCGTCAGAATGCCGATGGCATAGGTGATGGCAAAGCCCTTCACCGGCCCGGTACCGAGATAGAACAGCACCACGGTGGCGA
>NZ_RZRA01001425.1:0-879 GCF_003998945.1 Mesorhizobium sp. M7A.F.Ca.CA.003.01.2.1
GCTGCGCAACGCCGCCCGGTAGCGCCGTCCCTGGCCAGCCGGCCAGTCGCCGAGGCATTCCAGGCCTTCCCAGGCGCTGCGGACGATGCGCTCGCGCTCAGGCGCGAATTTCAGCCTGATGGGGCGGGGAAACATCTTGTCGTTCAACGGTCGTCTCCATGATTGCCGCAAGTCGCCGGGCGACATGCGTGAGAGGCGTCCGGTAACGTCGGCGGCAGGGCAGGGTTCCCTTGCCCGGAGATCAAATCTCTGCGTCGATGTCCGACAGCGATCTCGGCGTCGGCGCTTCGGCGTTGTACGCCGCTGGGCGGTCATGCTCGAACTGTTCGGCGCCGGGCAAAGCGTGCAGCCAGGTCTCGCGCCTGGAGGTCCACAATTCATATTCGGGCACGAGATCGGTCGGCGCGATGTCGAGGCTGCCGATTGCCACCTCGGCCTCGTTGTCGTCGACCCAGGCGACGCGGCCGCCGCATGTCGGGCAAAAGCTGCGCGTGCCATAGGAGCTGACGAGGCCGGTGGTCTCGAAGGCCTCGCGCGGCCAGATGGCAAAGGCCGAATAGACCGAACCGCCGGCCTTGCGGCAATCCTTGCAATGGCACAGGCCGACGCGCAGCGGCGCGCCGTGAACCTCGAACTGCACGCCGCCGCACAGGCAGCTGCCGGTCCTGCGTATGGTGTCGGACATGACAACCTCCCTCAATGCGTGGCGCTGCGGGCCGGGTGGGACAGATGCTCGTCTGCCGTTTCGTTGGCCAGGATGAGAAACCGGGAAAAAGACATCCTGTTCACCGTACCACCAGGCCCGGTTGACGCGGCCCGCAGCGTCTTCAACGCCGCCCAGGCGAAATGGTTTCGGCTAGCGGCGGGCCGCCATATGGG
>NZ_RZRA01001426.1:0-877 GCF_003998945.1 Mesorhizobium sp. M7A.F.Ca.CA.003.01.2.1
TTCGCTGCTGGTCGCGTCCATCTCGTCGCTCGCCGCCGTGACGCTCGGCTTCCTTTCCGCCTGGGGCTTTGCCCGCTTCGTCCTGCCCGGCTCCGGCCTGCTGCGCGGGCTGATCACCCTGCCGCTGACGGTCAGCTATCTCATCATCGGCATGGGGCTGCTGGTGCTGTTCAACTGGGCCGGCGTACCGAAATCGCTACTGGCTGCCGGCATCGGCCATGTCGTGATCAATCTGCCGCTGTGCTTTGCCATCATCTACAGCCAGATGGGCGACCATCAGATCAACATCGAGCGCGCCGCGCGCGACCTCGGCGCGCCGGAATGGAAGGTGCTGCTGTTGATCACCGTGCCGGTCATGGCGCCGGCCATCTTCGCCGGCTTCTTCCTGTCGATGACCTTCTCCTGGGACGAATTCGTGATCTCCTTCCTGCTCACCCGCTTCGACACCACGCTGCCGGTCGAGATCTGGAACCTGCTGCGTTCCGGCCTCAATCCCAAGACCAATGCCGTCGGCTCGCTGGTCTTCGCCGTCTCCATCGTGCTGGTGGTGTTTTTTGAACTGACATTGCTTCGGAGAAAGCCGGCATGAGCGCGCCCCTCGTCGACATCAGCAGTGTCTCGCATCGCTTCGGCCAGCACACCGTGCTGAAGGATGTCTCGCTGCAGATCGAGCCCGGCAGCTACACGATCCTGCTCGGGCCGTCCGGCTCCGGCAAGACGACGCTCTTGTCCATTCTGGGCGGCTTCGTCACCCCCAGCGAAGGCAAGGTGTTCATCCGTGGCGAGGATTGCACGTCGGTGCCGCCGGCCAAGCGCCCGACGACGACGGTGTTCCAGGACTATGCGCTGTTTCCGCATATGAGCGTCGGCAGCAATG
>NZ_RZRA01001427.1:0-876 GCF_003998945.1 Mesorhizobium sp. M7A.F.Ca.CA.003.01.2.1
TTTCAGGGGATCGGCTCGCGAAAGATTTCCGTCTCGGTCACACTTGTTGCATAATCGCCACAATGCGTTGCATACATCCGACGCAATCATGGCACTAGACGGCGACATGGCCCCGCAGGCACCGACAACAAACCAACCGCTTTTCAGCGAACCCGGCGCTCGTGACGGGCGCCGGCTGCTTGCGCTGCCAGGCGTGATCGCGGTCGTCGGCGCGCTGATGACGGCGGCGATCTCGTTCACCATCCTCGTTGGCGCCACGCCGATCACACCGAACGAGTCGACGACGCTGGCGTTGATTGCCCTCAACGCGGCTTTCGTCCTGATTCTTATCGCGCTGGTCGGGCGTGAGGTGCACCGCATCCTGATGGCGCGCCGGCATGGCAAGGCCGCTTCGCGGCTGCATGTGCGCATTGTCGCCATGTTCGCCCTGGTTGCCGCCATTCCGGCCATCATGGTGGCCATCATCGCGTCGATCACGCTCGACATCGGCCTCGACCGCTGGTTCGAGATCCGCACCAAGACGATCGTCAATTCGTCGCTGTCGATCGCCGACGCCTATGTTCAGGAAAATGCCCGCAACCTGCAGGGTACGACACTGTCCATGGCCTATGATCTCGATGCGTCACGCACACTCTACGGCCTTGATCGTACCGGCTTTCTCGACCTGATGAACAAGGAAGCCGTGGGCCGTTCGCTGGCTCATGCGGCGCTGATCAAACCTGACGGCTCTTTCGTCATGAGCGCCAAGACCGACACGGATTTTGCCATGCCTGAGCCGCCGGAAGGCGCCGTGGCCAGCGCTGCCGACGGCAAGCCGGTGCTGATCGAGCCGAAAACGCGCAACATCATGGGCGCCATCGTCAAGCTGCGCGAGAT
>NZ_RZRA01001428.1:0-873 GCF_003998945.1 Mesorhizobium sp. M7A.F.Ca.CA.003.01.2.1
ATACAGCGTATGGCCGTTGACGAAGGACGAGGCATCTGACGCCAGAAACACGGCGGCGCCGATCAACTCGTCGACATTGCCCCAGCGCCCGGCCGGCGTGCGCTTTTCCAGCCAGGCGGAAAATTCGGGATTGTCGACCAGCGCCTGGTTCATCTCGGTGCGGAAATAGCCGGGCGCGATCGCATTGATCTGCAGGCCGTGTTTGGCCCAATCGGCGCACATGCCCCTTGTCAGGTTGCGGATCGCGCCCTTGGTGGCGGTGTAGGGCGCGATGTTCGGCCTTGCCAGTTCGCTCTGCACCGAACCGACGTTGATGATCTTGCCCTTGCCGCGCGGGATCATGTGGCGGGCGACCGCCTTGGCTGCATGGAAGGCGCCCGACACATTGGTCTTGAACAGGCGCTCCCATTGCTCCTCGGGAAAGTCCTCGAGCGGGGCGCGGAATTGTATGCCGGCATTGTTGATGAGGATGTCGATGGCGCCGATCTCGGCCTCGATGCGGGCAATGTCCTCATTGACCGCCTGAAAATCGGTGACGTCGAATACCGAGGCGTGCGCCTTGAAGCCGGCGTTGCGCAGCTTTTCGACGGCGCTGTCGATCCTGGCGGCGTCGCGGCCGTTCAGCACCACGCTTGCCCCATGTTCGGCCAGGCCCCGAGCCAGCGCGAAGCCGATGCCCTGGCCGGAGCCGGTCACCAGCGCCAGCCGGCCCTCGAGGCTGAACAGGGAGTTGGCCATCAAACCGTCTTTTGTTTGACCATGATCTCCGCACAAACGGTTCCGTTTGTCCGAGAAAACCGGTTTCCACTTTTCGGGATCATGGTTCTAGTCGCTGCGGCGGAAATTGCGGATGCGGTCGAACAGCACCGCCAG
>NZ_RZRA01001429.1:0-871 GCF_003998945.1 Mesorhizobium sp. M7A.F.Ca.CA.003.01.2.1
TCGCTGATGAGAGCGACGGCTTCGAGATCGAGCTGCTGGGCAAGCGCCATGCGGCGCGCATTCAGGCGGTGCCGCTGTTCGACGCCAATTTCGAACGGATGCGTGCTTGAAGCGCTTCGGCTTCGCCGATGCGCTTCAGATTCCTGTTTTGTGGATGTCGTTGTCCCAAAACCGCCGGGCACTTTTGGGCGACATGCACCAGGCCCGCATCCTCTTTCTGGCGTCAGGCGCTGCGGCGGCTGTCCAGCGCGAAGGCGCCGGCGCCGGCAAACACCAGATAGAGGAAGATGAAGCAGAACGAGATCGCCGAATCGCCGCCATTGTTGACCGGGAAGAAGTCGCGCGGCATGTGCGCCATGAAATAGGCGATCGCCATTTCGCCGGCCAGAAGGAATGCCACCGGTCGCGTGAACAGGCCCAGCGCGAGCAGGATGCCGCCGGCGAATTCGAGGATGGCGGCAGTCGTGGTCAGCCCGGAAAGGGCGTGGGGATCGACGCTGACGGGGAAGTTGAACAGTTTCTGGCTGCCATGCTCGATGAACTGCAGCGCGGTCATGATGCGCAACACGCCGAGCGCCTGCGGCTGGTATCTGGAGAGGCTTTCGAAAAGCTTCATAATGACTCCATTTTCAATCCGTCCGGCCATAGATTATCGCCCAGGAATGGACCATTCACTTCCCATGGCCTGGCGTCAACAATCGGTGATTGAAAATGTCCCCAGCTTGACCCTTCACATTTTTCCCGCAAGGGTTGTATTTCTATCGTTGCGGTTGTATTAGTGCGGCCACTCTAGAAATGTGGGTTCCCTTTGCCATGAAAAAAGTCGCCATCAGCCTCTTCGCAATTCTTGCAGGCACCAGCTTTGCCATGG
>NZ_RZRA01000142.1:0-7797 GCF_003998945.1 Mesorhizobium sp. M7A.F.Ca.CA.003.01.2.1
TCCCAAGAGCGCCCCAAAAACGGAAAATCCTTCTTTGTATATATATTCTATAAACATAATAAATATCAGAGCCGGCGCGACCGGAGCGATCAACGACACGGCCTGAATGGGAGACAGTTCATGGCACATGCAGAAGCCGATCCGATCAAATTCGCCTACTGGGTGCCGAATGTTTCGGGCGGCCTGGTGATTTCCAACATCGAGCAGCGCACCAACCATTCTGCCGAGTACAATCGCAAGCTGGCGCAGATCGCCGAGAAGGCCGGCTTCGACTACGCGCTTAGCCAGATACGTTTCACGGCCGGCTACGGCGCCGACGAACAGCATGAATCGGTGGCGTTCAGCCATGATCTGCTGGCGGCGACCACGACGCTCAAGGTCATCGCAGCGATCCTGCCAGGACCATGGAACCCGGCGCTGGCGGCCAAGCAGATCGCCACCATCAGCTACCTGACCAACGGCCGCGTCGCGATCAACCTTGTCTCCGGCTGGTTCCGCGGCGAGTTCCACGCCATCGGCGAGCATTGGCTCGACCATGACGAGCGCTACCGCCGCTCGGAGGAATTCATCCGTGCGCTGCGCGGAATATGGACTGAAGACAGCTTCACCTTCCGTGGCGATTTCTACCGCTTCAATGAGTATTCGCTGAAGCCGAAACCGCCGCAAGTACCCGAAATCTTCCAGGGCGGCTCGTCGCGCGCCGCGCGCGACATGGCATCGCGCGTCTCGGACTGGTACTTCACCAACGGCAACACGCCGGCCGAGATCGCCAAGCAGGTCGATGATATCAGAGTCAAGGCGAAGGCCAATAACCATTCCGTCAAAGTTGGCGTCAACGCCTTCGCGGTCGTTCGCGAGACCGAGGACGAGGCCAGGGCGGTGCTCGCCGAAATCATCGCCGAGGCCAATCCCGACGCGGTCAATGCTTTTGGCCATGAGGTCAAGAATGCCGGCAAGGCCTCGCCGGAAGGTGAGGGCAATTGGGCGAAATCGTCCTTCGACGATCTGGTCCAGTACAATGACGGTTTCCGCTCGAACCTGATCGGCACCCCCAGGCAGGTCGCTCAACGCGTCGTCGACCTGAAGCGCGCGGGTGCGGATCTTATCCTGCTCGGTTTCCTGCACTTCCAGGAGGAGGTCGAGTATTTCGGCAAGCATGTCATCCCGCTCGTTCGCGAACTGGAACACGCCGAGGCGGCGGCGTCGCTGGCGGCGGAATAGTCACCCCATAGGCACGCCGGACAGGCGCCGGCCCGCACGCACGAAGCTTGCCCGGCGCGCTGATCCGTCGGGCGGCAACAGGATTTTGCGCGCCTAATCGAGGACGATTGGAATGCCGTTGCCCAGTTATACGCTCGGAGTGATGGAGGCTTCCGCCTATGCACCGGAGGTCTTTGCGCGCGGCCTGCCGTCAGACCAGCGGCCGGAGCAGTCGTTCGAAGATGCCGCCAGGCCGGCAGAGTCCGTTGCCGCCGCCTCTCCGTTGCTTTCGCTTCAGGGCATCAGCCTGTCCTTTGGCGGCGTCGTGGCACTGGCCGATATCGACCTATCGGTCCGCCAAGGCGAGATCCGTGCCATCATCGGCCCGAACGGCGCCGGCAAGAGTTCGCTGATCAACGTCATCAGCGGCGTCTACCGGCCGGATCGCGGCCATGTCCGGCTCGACGGTACCTCCTATGCCCAGGTCCCGACGCAGCGGCTGGCCCATCTCGGCGTCGCCAGAACCTTCCAGAATCTCGCACTGTTCAAGGGCCTAAGCGTCCTCGACAATGTCGCCTCTGGCCTTGCCTACAAGGTTCGCTCCAACTTTGCCGGCCAGGTGCTCGGCATCGGCCGCTCGCGTGGCGAGCAGCGCGATTCACGCAGCCGTGCCGAACAGATCCTTGAATTCCTCCATCTCACCGCCATTCGCGACCGTCTTGTCGGCACCTTGCCTTACGGGCTGCAGAAGCGTGTCGAACTGGCCCGCGCGCTGGTGGCCGAGCCGCGCCTGCTTTTGCTGGACGAGCCGATGGCCGGCATGACAGCGAGCGAAAAGAGCGAGATGGCGTCTTTCGTCCGTGCCGCGCGCGATCGTTTCGCCACCACCGTGGTGTTGATCGAGCACGATGTCGGCGTCGTCATGGGTCTGTCCGATCGCATCGCCGTTCTCGACTACGGCCGCAAGATCGCCGACGCCACGCCCGATGAAGTCAGGAACGACCAACGCGTCATCGATGCCTATCTCGGCGTCGCCTCGGACAATGAGGACGGGGCAGGCATATGATCGCCGATTTCGACTACCAATTCTTCATCGAAGTGCTCGTCGGCGGCCTGCTCTCAGGCGTCATGTATTCGCTTGTCGCGATCGGCTTCGTGCTCATCTACAAGACCTCGGGCGTGCTCAATTTCGCGCAAGGCGCGATGCTGCTGTTTGCGGCACTCACCTTCGTCAGCCTCGTCGAGCGCGGTATTCCGTTCGCGCTGGCGCTGGCGGTCACCTTCGCCATCATGGTGGCGATGGGTGTCGCCATCGAGCGCACGGTGCTGCGGCCACTGACCAACAAGCCGCCGATCACACTGTTCATGGCGACGCTCGGCCTGTCCTACATCATCGAGGGCGCCGCCCAGCTGATCTGGGGCACGCAGGTCCATGGCCTCGATCTCGGCATCGAGGACGTGCCGCTGGAAATCGGCGGCGTGCTGATCAGCCAGTTCGACATTTTTGCCGCGGTGGTTGCCGCCGGCATGGTCCTCCTGCTGTCGCTGTTCTTCCGCTACACCCGCATCGGCCTCTCCTTCCGCGCCGTTGCCGACGACCAGTTCGCGGCCCTCGCGGTCGGCCTCAGGCTGCCCTTGATCTGGGCCACCGTGTGGGCTGCCGCCGGCCTTGTCGCCCTGGTGGCGGGACTGCTCTGGGGCGCACGCCTCGGCGTGCAGTTCTCGCTGTCGCTGGTGGTGCTGAAGGCGCTGCCGGTGCTGGTGCTCGGCGGCTTCGATTCCATCCTCGGCGCCATCGTCGGCGGGCTTCTGATCGGCGCCAGTGAGAAGCTCGCCGAGGTCTATATCGGCGATTATTTCGGCGGCGGCATCGAGAGCTGGTTTGCCTATGTCGTCGCGCTCGTCTTCCTGCTGATCCGCCCTTCCGGCCTGTTCGGCCAGAAGCTCGTTGAGAGGATCTGAACGATGACCGCGATAACAAGCGATTTCGTCGCCGCGCCGGTGCTGCCGAAATGGGTCGTACCGGTCCTGCTGCTCGCCTTCGCCTATGGTGTCGTGCCGCTGATCGGCTCAAGTTATCTGTTCGAGGCCATCCTGCTGCCGTTCCTGGCGCTCAGCCTCGCCGGCGTGGGCTTGAACATTCTCACCGGCTATGCCGGCCAGGTCTCGCTGGGCAGTGCCGCCTTCATGGCGGCGGGCGCCTTCGCCGCCTATAATTTCAACCTGCGCGTCGAGGGCCTGCCGCCGATCGGCAGCATCTTCCTGGCCGGCATCGTCGCCGCCGCGATCGGCATCGTCTTTGGCCTGCCCAGCCTGCGGCTGAGGGGTTTTTATCTCGCAGTATCGACGCTCGCCGCGCAGTTCTTCGTGCAATGGGCGCTGACCAAGTTCAGCTGGTTCTCCAACAACTCGGCGTCAGGCGTCATCGACGCGCCGAGACTGTCGATCTCAGGTTTCGCGCTCGACGGCGCCATCGGTCGCTATCTCTTCGCGCTGACAATCGTCACCGTCCTGACCTTCCTTGCCTATAGGCTGGTCTCGTCGCAGACCGGTCGCAACTTCATCGCCATCCGCGACAATGAAACCGCCGCCCGCATCATCGGCATCCCGGTGCTGAAGACCAAGCTGCTGGCCTTCGCCATCTCGTCCTTCATCATCGGCGTCGCAGGCGTCATCTGGGCCTTCGCCTATCTGAGGACCGTCGAGCCGGACGGCTTCGATCTCGATCGGTCGTTCCAAATCCTGTTCATCATCATCATCGGCGGGCTGGCTTCGATCCGCGGCGCGTTTTTCGGCGCCGCCCTCATCGTGGTTTTCCCGCTCGCTCTGTCGCGCCTCGGCGGCTTCCTGCTCGGCGATCTCTTCGATTCGGGCGTGCTCGACATGAGCCAGCGCATCGTTCTGGGCGCGCTCATCATCCTGTTTCTGATCCTTGAGCCCGACGGGCTGGTGGCGCTGTGGGACAGGGTCCGAAGACGGCTCCTGTTCGCCTGGCAGTCGACTTGAGCTGATGCATTGAAAATGAATCCCATCGGAAAATGAACAAGGGGCCGAACAAGACGGCCCATACCGGGAGTACCTCGACCATGACTTTCCTCAGCACAATCAAGGCGGCGGCGTTGTCCGCGGCGATGATCGTGTCGGTGGCCTTGCCCGCCGCGCACGCCGACGAACAATATTTTCCGCTGCAGAGCTATCGCGTCGGGCCTTACGCGGCCGGCGGCACCGGCTTCTTCGGCGGCTTCATCGACTATCTCAACCTCATCAACATCCGCGACGGCGGCGTCAACGGCGTCAAGCTGACCTGGGACGAATGCGAGACCCAGTACGAGGTCGAGCGCGGCGTCGAATGCTACGAGCGGCAGAAGAGCCATGCCGGCGCCGCCGCCTGGAACCCGCTCTCGGTCGGCATCGCCTATGCCATGATTGACCGCATCACCGCCGACAAGGTGCCGCTGATCACCGTCAACCACGGCCGCACCGATTCCACCGACGGGCGTGTCTTCCCCTACGTCTTCCCGCTGCTGCTCAATCCCTACAGCGAGACATCAGGCATCGTGAACTACATCGCCTCCAAGGAAGGCGGCATCGACAAGCTGAAGGGAAAGAAGATCGTCGTGCTCTATCACGGCTCGCCCTACGGCAAGGAGACCATCCCGATCTATGAGCTGCTGGCGCAGAAATACGGCTTCACCGTGCAGCAGATCGAGGTGCCGCATCCCGGCAACGAGCAGCAGTCGCAGTGGCTGACCATCCGCCGCGCCAAGCCGGATTTCGTCGTCCTGCGCGGCTGGGGTGTGATGAACCCGGTGGCGCTGAAGACGGCGGTCAAGGTCGGCTATCCCGTCGATCACATCGTCGGCAATGTCTGGTCGAATTCTGAAGAGGATGTCATCCCTGCCGGCGACGCCGCCAAGGGTTACACCGCCATCACCACGCAGGCTTCCGGCAACTCCTACCCGGTGGTTCAGGAGATCGTGAAGACGGTCTACGGCGCCGGCAAGGGTAACCTTGAAGACAAGGCGCGCATCGGCTCGGTCTACCACAATCTCGGCATCGTCAACGGCATCCTCAATGTCGAGGCGATCCGGATCGCGCAGGAGAAGTTCGGCCACCGCACGCTGACCGGCGACGAGGTCCGCTGGGGCTTCGAGCATCTCAAGCTTGATCCGGCCAAGGTCGAGGCGCTCGGCGCCAAGGACCTGTTCCACTCGATCAATGTCAGCTGGGACAACCATGAAGGCGAAGGCTACGTGACCTTCCAGCAGTGGGACGGCAAGAAGTGGAACGTCGTCTCCGACTGGATCGCGCCGGACTGGGCGCTGCTGCGGCCAATCATCGAGAAGTCCGCCGAGGCCTACGCCGCCGAGAAGGGCATCAAGCTGCGCACCGCCGACGATGCCAATGCTGTGACCACCAACTGATCAGTCAGTGCCGGGCGTCGCGGACCAAGTTTCCGTGGCGCCCGACCTGTTCGGTTTTCGAACCGCGAAAGAACAGCCTATGCCGAACGATGACGTCATTCTTGCTGTGGACACGGTCCATGCCACCTACAACCACGCCATCACGGCGCTGCATGGCGTCAGTTTCGAGCTCAGGCGCGGCCAGATACTGGCATTGCTCGGTGCCAATGGCGCTGGCAAGACCACGACGCTGAAGGCCGTCTCCAACCTGCTGCCGGCCGAACGCGGCCAGGTCAATGCCGGCACCATCCGCTATGACGGCTCGGATGTCTCGCGCCGCAAACCGGGTGATCTGGTGCGCGCCGGGCTGGTTCAGGTGCTGGAAGGCCGCCACTGCTTCAAAAGCCTCACCGTCGAGGAGAATCTGATCGCCGGCGGCATCGGCCGCAGCGGCAGCCGCGCCGAGATCAACGGGGATCTCGAACGGATCTACGGCTATTTCCCGAGGCTTCGGGAAAAACGCCGGACATTGTCCGGCCTGACCTCCGGCGGCGAACAGCAGATGACCGCCATCGGCAGGGCGCTGATGTCGCGGCCGCGGCTGCTCGTCCTGGACGAACCGTCGATGGGGCTCGCGCCAATCATCGTCCAGGACATCTTCCAGAGCTTGAAAAAACTCAACCGCGAGACTGGCCTATCCATCCTGGTCGCCGAGCAGAACTCCGCAGTGGCGCTGCGATATGCCGACCATGCCACGGTGCTGGAGAACGGCGTTTCCGTTCTCGCCGGCGCGGCCCCCGAGCTTCGCCAGCGCGAGGACATCAGGGCCTTCTATCTCGGTCAATCGAACCCCGGGCAACAGGCGTCACCCGCCACCAAGCCCGCCCATCTCCACGCCGTTGCCTGAATCGAAATCCCAAGGAGCAGTGAAATGACCGTTTCGACCGTCAAGACCGACAAGGCTTCCGCCGCCGTGCCGCCAGTCGCAAGGCCGATCGCCCCGGCGCACATCATCAAGGACGACGCCGAGGCGATTGCGGTTGCCCATGCGCTCGCCGCCGAATTCGTCAAGGACTCCTCCCGGCGCGACCGTGAACGGATCTGGCCGGTCGCCGAACTCGATGCCTTTTCGCAAAGCGGCCTGTGGTCGATCAATGTACCCAAGGCATTCGGTGGGCCGGAGGTGTCCTATGCGACGCTGGCGAAGGTGATCGAGATCATCTCGGCGGCGGATTCCTCGATCGGCCAGGTTGCGCAGAACCATCTCGGCGTCGTCGCTGCCATCCGCACCGTCTCCGACGCGGACCAGCAGAAGCTGCTGTTCGCCGAAGCGCTGAAGGGCACCCGGTTCGGCAACGCCTTTTCCGAGTTCGGCTCCAAGCGCGCCGCCGATTTTGAGACCCGCTTCACCGATGCCGGCGATCATGTGGTCGTCAACGGCCGGAAATTCTATTCGTCCGGCGCGCTGCTCGCCCATCTGGTGCCGATCGTGGCGCTCGATGACGAGGGCCGCGCCTGGTATGCGATCGCCGACCGCGGCGCACCCGGCCTGACCGTCATCGACGACTGGTCGAGCTTCGGCCAGCGCACGACCCTGTCCGGCACCGTCATCATCGACAACGTCAAGGTGCCGAAGACGCATCTGGTACCCGGCTACAAGGGCTACGACAAACCGACCGCCGACGGCGCCATCTTCCAGATCATCCAGGTGGCCGTGGACACCGGCATCGCCCAGGCGGCGATCGACGAGACGGTCGATTTCGTCAGGACCAAAAGCCGCGCCTGGATCGACAGCGGCGTCGACAACGCCTGGGACGATCCCTACACCATTCAGGCCATCGGCGACCTGACGCTGCGCCTGCACGCGGCGCAGGCGCTGCTCGAAAAGGCCGGTCATGCAATCGACCGGGCAGTGGCCGAGCCGACAGCCGAGACGGTGGCGCACGCCCAGATCGTCACTGCCGAGGCAAAAATCCTGTCGACAGAGATCGCCATCGCCGCCACCAACAAGCTGTTCGAACTGGCAGGGACCCGCTCAACCCTGGCCGAGCACAATCTCGACCGGCATTGGCGCAACGCGCGCACGCACACGCTGCACGATCCGGTGCGCTGGAAATACTCGATCCTCGGCAAATATTTCCTCAACGGCGAAAATCCGCCGCTGCACGCCTGGAGCTGATTTTCCACCGGCGGG
>NZ_RZRA01001430.1:0-868 GCF_003998945.1 Mesorhizobium sp. M7A.F.Ca.CA.003.01.2.1
AGACCGCCCTGGGCAAGTTCACTGCAGGCTCCGGTTCCAAGCGGCGCGTTGGTCAAAAGCACGACCGGTTCCGGCGCCAGATGAAGCGCCGTCATCAGGCCGGCAATGCCGCCGCCGATGACGACCGGCGCCCCCGCGATTTCGCGAACCTCCAGACTCATAGGGAAAGCATGCGCTCGACCGCGCGGCGGGCGGGGCCGGCAATTTCGGGATCAATCCGGACCTCATGCCGGTTCTGCTCGAGTGCGGCGCGAATGTTGGCCAGGTTGATGCGCTTCATGTGCGGGCACAGATTGCATGGGCGAACGAACTCGACGTCGGGATGCGCGACCGCGACGTTGTCGCTCATCGAACATTCGGTCAGAAGGACGACACGCTTCGGTTTCTCACGCTCGACATAATCCGACATCGCCGCGGTCGAGCCGGAGAACTCCGCCTCCGCGACAACGTCTGGTGGGCATTCTGGATGGGCCAGCACGATGACGCCTGGATGGGCATCGCGCAGTTCCCGGATGTCTGCTGCGGTGAAGCGCTCATGCACCTCGCAATGGCCTTTCCAGGCGATGATCTCGACGTCTGTATCGGCTGCCACGTTCCTCGCCAGATATTCGTCCGGGAGCATCAGCACACGCGCCACGCCAAGCGATTCCACCACCGCCTTGGCGTTGCCGGACGTGCAGCAGATGTCGGACTCCGCTTTTACGGCGGCGGAAGTGTTGACGTAAGTAACAACGGGGACCCCCGGATACCGCAGCCGCATTAGCCGCACGTCGTTTGCCGTGATCGATTCGGCCAGCGAGCAGCCGGCGCGGAGATCCGGGATGAGCACGGTCTTGTTCGGATTGAGCAGTTTTGCCGTCTCGGCCAT
>NZ_RZRA01001431.1:0-801 GCF_003998945.1 Mesorhizobium sp. M7A.F.Ca.CA.003.01.2.1
CCGCTGGGATGAAAAGCCTGAGATCATCGTCGAGCCCCAGCGCAAATGGCAGGCTTTCGGCAGGGCCGATGCGGCGCTGATCGCGTCCGGGACGGTATCGCTGGAACTGGCGCTGGCCGGCGTGCCGATGATTTCCTGCTACAGGCTCGACCCGGTCGCGCGCATCTTGGCGCCGTACCTCGTTTCCGTCTGGTCGGCGCTGCTGCCCAATCTGATATCGGATCGAGCGCTTATTCCCGAATTCTACGACGGCTATATCAAGCCGAACAATCTTGCCCGGCAATTGGAGGCACTGTTCGCCGACAGCGGCATGCGTGCCTGGCAGAAGGATGGATTTGCAGAGATCAGGCGGCGCATGGCTACGGGCAGACCGTCCGGCGAGATCGCCGCGCAGGTGGTGATGCGGTATGTCAAGAGAGTGAGTAGTCAGTAATCAGTAGAAATGGTCGACTTCACTACTCACTACTCACTACTCACTACTCACTACTCACTATTTCCTAATTCACCGCTTGGCGATCGGCACGTAATCCCGCTCCGGTGCACCGGTATAGAGCTGGCGCGGGCGGCCAATCTTCTGGCGCGGATCCTCGATCATCTCTTTCCACTGGGCGATCCAGCCGACGGTGCGGGCGACCGCGAACAGCACGGTGAACATCGTGGTGGGGAAGCCCAGCGCCTTCAGCGTAATGCCGGAATAGAAGTCGACATTCGGGTAGAGCTTCTTCTCGATGAAATAGGAATCGGTCAGCGCGATCTTTTCCAGCTCCATGGCGATGTCGAGCAGCGGATCGTCCTTGATGC
>NZ_RZRA01001432.1:0-866 GCF_003998945.1 Mesorhizobium sp. M7A.F.Ca.CA.003.01.2.1
GTCCTGTGCGAGTTTCTCCACCGTCTTGTCGGTATAGGGTTGCAGCCATTCCTGCGCGCCGAAGCGCGACTGGAAGGTGATGATCAGTTTCCTGTCATCCCAGCCGAGCCGTTCGCGCAACAGCCGCGTCGTCTTCTGGCAGTGGCAATGATAGGGATCGCCCTTCTCGAAATAGGGTTTTGGAATGCCGTGATAGGAGGTGATGACCACCTCCGGCTCGAAATCCAGCGTCGCCAGATGCCGTTCGATCGAACGCGCCAGCGCCTCGATATAGACCGGCTCGTCATAGTAGGGCGGCACGCTGCGGACGGCCGGCGCGCGGCGCATCTTCATCAGCGCGCGAAACAGCTGGTCGTTGGCTGTTGCCGTGGTCGTCGCCGAATATTGCGGATAGAGCGGAAACGAAAGAATGCGGTCGCAGCCCTGGTCGGCCAGACGCTGGGCAATGCTGGCGGTCGAAGGATTGCCATAGCGCATCGCCCAGTCGACGACGACATCAGGCAGGTCGCGCAGCGCTTCGGCCAGCTTTTCGGCCTGGGCACGGGTGTAGGTGCGCAGCGGCGACTCGTTCTTTTCCCGGTTCCAGATCCGGGCGTAATTGGCGCCCGACTTCTTGGGGCGCGTGGTGAGCACAAGTCCATAGAGGATCGGATACCAGATCGCCCTGTTGAGCTCGATGACGCGCGGATCGGACAGGAATTCACGCAGATACCGCCACATCGGCTTGAAATCGGTGCCATCGGGCGTGCCCAGATTGACCAGCATGACGCCGATCTTGCCCGCCTTGACCGGCGGATGCCCAGCGGGCAACGGGCCGAGCGCTTTTGCGACCTTGGGATCGGCAGGGGGGGGAAGCGTCATAAGGG
>NZ_RZRA01001433.1:0-865 GCF_003998945.1 Mesorhizobium sp. M7A.F.Ca.CA.003.01.2.1
CAAGAGTTCACTCCCCGATTTTCGCGTCTCGGCGCTGATTTGTTACGTGGCCGGCGAAATAATGTCCAAGCCAAACTGTCGGCAAATCACGAAAGTTTGCGGCACCGCCGAACCGTGAGCATCACGCGGAATTGTCCGTTCGGCACCGACCTTTGCACGTCAGCGACCGATTGACGCACATCAACAATGTTGACTATAGCTGTCATGTATCGATAGGTGCAGCCGTGACAGACCCAGGACCCCCGAAATCGAGGACAATGCCATGAAATACGCTCTTTCCACCCTCGCCGGCGCCGCCGCGCTGGCAATCAGCCTCATCGCCGGTCCGGCAAAGGCGGAAGAGGATGGCATCATTGTCTACAACGCCCAGCACGAAAGCCTGACCAAGGCGTGGGCCGAAGGCTTCACCAAGGAAACAGGCATCAAGGTCACCGTGCGCAATGGCGGCGACAGCGATTTCTCCAACCAGATCGTCGCCGAGGGCGCTGCTTCGCCCGCAGACGTCTTCCTGACCGAAAACTCACCGGCCATGGCGCTGGTCGAAAGCGCCGGCCTGTTCGCGCCGGTCGACGCGGACACGCTGGCGCAGGTTCCCCAGGACTATCAGCCGGCCAGCGGCAAATGGGTCGGCGTTGCCGCGCGCAGCACGGTCTTTGCCTATAACAAGACCAAGCTGACTGCCGACCAGTTGCCCAAGTCGATGCTGGACCTCGCCGATCCGAGCTGGAAAGGCCGTTGGGCCGCCTCCCCCTCGGGCGCCGATTTCCAGGCCATCGTCAGCGCCCTGCTCCAGCTCAAAGGTGAAGCCGCTACCGCCGACTGGCTGAAGGCGATGAAAACCAATTTCACCGCCTACAAGGGCAAC
>NZ_RZRA01001434.1:0-862 GCF_003998945.1 Mesorhizobium sp. M7A.F.Ca.CA.003.01.2.1
TGCGGATCGGCTTGTCGCCGGCGATCACCTGCTTGGCATCGTCGATGAAGAAGCCGACGCAGGACAGCCACGGGCCGAGCACGAAGCGGCCTGCCATGGTGTTGTTGATCTTGAGCAGGAATTTCATCGTCGGCGGCAGCTCGTCATGCTGCCAGAGCGCCTGATAATAGCTTTCCGGGTCATCGAGCGGGTCGGTCAGCCGCTCGTCGGCGTGGTGACGCAGATGAATGGTCTTGAAGCGGCGGAACGGCCAGACCAGACCGATCGGCAGAAACACGAAGGCTTCGTTGACCCGCGCGTTGCGCGTCGGATGCCCGTGCAGCACTTCGTGCATGATCGACGACTGCAATGCGGCGGTGAAGGCGAGGACGGCGAGCGCCAGGACGGGATAGGAAGGCCAGAGCAGGAAACCGGTGGCGAGCCATGTCGCGTAGCAGAAGAAGGCGAGTACCACGGTTGGCCACTCAATGGCCCGTACGCTGTGTCGCCTGATGCTCTTGCTCGTCATGCTATCGACCACTGCCCCTCAGTCGCCGGAATCCCAATTGATTCCTGACAGCATTGTGTCAGGAGAAATGATTCCACTCAACGAGACAAAGTGCACAAACTGTTGCGATTGCGCATTTTTGACCGCACATGTTATACATTGTAAACAGACTTAGGGATTCATTTACGCCTAACGCCACCCTCGGAGCGGTTCCGGCGCAAATTTTTCCTCAATCCAGGTGGAGCACGGACATGGACAAGCGCGACCTGTCGACGATCTTCCGCGAGCGACTGAAAATGCTCTTGACACGCTCCGACCTGAACCAGTCGGCCTTTGCAACCGCGGTCGGCATCGACCGCTCGGCGCTGTCGCAAC
>NZ_RZRA01001435.1:0-857 GCF_003998945.1 Mesorhizobium sp. M7A.F.Ca.CA.003.01.2.1
GGTAAGGACGGCGCGGAGCGAAAGGCCCGCGGCATCCCAGTAACGGGCGGCCGTCGTGCGTGCCTCGTCAACCGTCAGCATGACATAATCTTCCGCCGCCACATCGGCGAGGCTGATCTCCTGCCGCGCGAGGAGGTGATGATCAGCCGAAAGCCAGAGCCGGCGGTTCGACCGCATCAAGACCTCCTGCGCCAACTCCTTGGTGTGCTCCAGGTTCGACACCAGCATCACGGCCATGTCGATGTCCCCGCACATCAACCCGCTTTCGAGAGCGTCTCGGGGCAGTTCCAGCACCTCGACCTCGATCTCGGGATAGGTCTTTCGAAAGCGCGCGTAGTGGCGCGACATGTAGTAGCCGACGACCGTGTAGGTCATGCCCAGCCGCAGCTTGCCCGCCAGGCCTTTCCTATCGCGCAACGGGCTTCGGACGGCGGCAGCGACGGCCCCGGTGATAACACGCGCATGTTCAAGAAACCGCGCGCCCTCCATCGTCAGTCTTACGCCAGCGTGGTTACGCTCCAAAAGCCGTACGCCCAGGTCAGCCTCAAGCGTCTTTATCGCCGCAGTGACCGCCGATTGCGAGATGTTGAGTTCCACCGCGGCATGACTGACCTGTCCGCTCTCGGCGGTCGCGATAAAATAATCCAGCTGTTTCAAGGTGATGGTCATGGTGCGCCCTGGCCCAGAACCATTATCTGTTTTTTTGATATGACAATCAATAAACTACTATTTCACAAATGCCCTCGCATGCGCAAAAAATGCTGCAACGCCGCAAAGACGGCAGCTTCGAGGGGTAACAATGTGATGGCGGTGACGCTAAACTGCGACATGGGCGAAAGCTTTGGCCTCTACAAGGT
>NZ_RZRA01001436.1:0-856 GCF_003998945.1 Mesorhizobium sp. M7A.F.Ca.CA.003.01.2.1
CCCTTGCCCGCCACTACGATTGCGACGTCTATCCGGCGCGCTGCGTCAGGCTGCCGGGCAACCGCTTCCGGCTCGAAATCGAGGACAAGTTGACCTTGCCGCGCACCGCTGACGGCAGCGTCGATGTCCGTGCCACCACCCAGCGTCTCAACGACGTCGTCGAGCGCTGGGTGCGAGAAGATCCCGGCCAGTGGATGTGGTTCCACAAAAGGTGGGAGATCAGCGGCGGGCGTCGAAAGCGACCGCAGGCAAAGGCGGTCCCAAACGCTTAGGCAGAGCTGCTGGCGTGGGGTTAGCCCAGCGCCAGCAGACAACAGCGAACCTGAACCCGCCTTAGTTGGTGACGACAATGCGCGTGTTGCCGAAACCCACTTCCCGCACCATCGAATAGAACGTGGCGGCATTGGCCGTGTGCAGCCTCACGCAGCCATGCGACGCCGGGCGGCCGAGCTGCCTGACGGCGCCGGTTCCATGGATGGCATAGCCGCCATGGAAGAACACCGAATAGGGCATCGGCGACATATGGTATTTGCGCGAATACCACATCCTGGCCGTGCGCTGCGGCC
Organism: Mesorhizobium sp. M7A.F.Ca.CA.003.01.2.1; assembly: GCF_003998945.1. Taxonomy (NCBI): domain Bacteria; kingdom Pseudomonadati; phylum Pseudomonadota; class Alphaproteobacteria; order Hyphomicrobiales; family Phyllobacteriaceae; genus Mesorhizobium; species Mesorhizobium sp. M7A.F.Ca.CA.003.01.2.1. Next base: position 567 of record NZ_RZRA01001436.1, read on the forward strand.
GATAGGTGCCGCGCGGCGTGAAATAGCCGGTGCGGGCGGTGGAGACACTCCACCGGTAAACCGACGCGCCATATCTGACGGTCATCGTCTGCGACGACACGTCTATATTTGCAACGAGGCTGGCTGCCCAGCCCTGCCCCGAAGCACCGAACAGCATTGCAACAAACATGGTTGCCATGAGAACTGTCTTTTTCATGCGATCAAACCCCTTTGATTGCCCCTAACCTGCCTGCCTGATTGTTTTTCATCTTTTTAATGGCAGATGCACGGGCTAACACACACACCTTGAC
>NZ_RZRA01001437.1:0-856 GCF_003998945.1 Mesorhizobium sp. M7A.F.Ca.CA.003.01.2.1
GCATCTCCCTGAGGAGCGCCCGCCTCTGTCCAAGGAGGCGATGGCCAGCGATGCGCCCGGGATCAAGGCGATCGCCAGCGACGCAATTCTGGCCGAGAAGTCGATCCGGCATATCCATTCCGTCCAGGCCGTCGCGATCGACCGCGCGGCGCATACTGTGCGCCTGTCGGACGGATCGGTCCTGCCTTACGACAAGCTCCTGCTGGCAACCGGTTCGACGCCGCGCAAGCTGCCGATGCCGGGCCTGGGTCCGCGCTGCGTCTATCTCAGAACCTTCGCTGATGCGCTCGCCATTCGCGCGCATCTCACCCTCGGCAACCGTATCGCCATCATCGGCGGCGGCTTTATCGGCCTCGAACTCGCCGCCGCGGCCCGCAAGCTCGGTGCCGCGGTCACCGTCATCGAGGCGCAGCCTCGCATCCTGATTCGCGGCGTGCCGGCGGAGATCGCGGAAATCATCCATGAGGCGCATGTCGCCGAGGGCGTCGACATCCTGTGCGGCGACGGCATCGCGTCCATCGCCGACGATGGCAACGAGGTGCGCACCACACTTGCCGGCGGCCGGGAAATCGTCGCCGACCTCGCGATCATCGGCATCGGCGCCGTGCCGGTGGCCGGGCTTGCGGCCGAAGCGGGGCTGACGATCGACAATGGAATTGCAGTCGATGCCGAGCTGCGCAGCTGCGATCCCGACATCTTTGCCGCCGGCGATTGCTGCTCGTTTCCGCTCGCCGTCTATGGCGGCCGCCGGGTGCGGCTGGAAGCCTGGCGCAACGCCCAGGAACAGGGCGCGCTGGCGGCCAGGAACATGCTCGGCGCCGGCGAGGCGCATGCGGCGGTGCCGTGGGTCTGGTCG
>NZ_RZRA01001438.1:0-856 GCF_003998945.1 Mesorhizobium sp. M7A.F.Ca.CA.003.01.2.1
AAATAGAGGATGGTCTGGCCGGCGGCGGGTCCTTCCTTGACCGGCAATGGTCCCAAGCGTGTCTTGACGCCCTTGCCGTCGAGATAGGCTTTGGCAGCGGCGACGTCGTCGACATAGAAGGCGATGTGGAAGCCGCCGATGTCGCTGTTCTTTGGCGTCAGGTCCTTCTGGTCCGGTGCTGTGTATTTGAACAGCTCGATGTTCGAGCCGTAGCCACAACGCACCATGGTGACCTCTTCGATCACCGCCTTCGGATCGACGCCCAGGAGATCCTGCATGAAGGTGCCCTTGTCGTCGGCGAACGGGCCGAACGACATCGCCTTCTTGCAGCCGACCACTTCGGTGAAGAAGTCGACCGCCTGCTTCATGTCGGGAACCGTGATCCCGGTGTGGTCGTGGCCGCGCATGCCCGGGATCGAATCCGCCGAGGCCATGCCGGCGCTGCCGAGCATCGCGGCGGCGAGCGTTGCAATTGCGATTGTGGTCTTCATGTCAGTCCTCTCCATTTGGCGGGACTTGGTCTTTGTGGTCGCACGTCCGAGGCCCGCTCGTCGGCGTGCGTATGCATTCATGTCGGCGGCTTGGCTGCGGAAGGAATGTCGAGCCAGCTCGCATCGATCTCGGGCAGCGGAATGGCCGCGATGAGATCGCGCGTGTAGCTTTGCCGCGGCTTGTCGAACAAGGTGTCGGTGGCGCTCGCTTCGACGATCACGCCTTCGCGCATGACGATCACCTGCCGGCACAGCCGCCGGATGACCGACAGATCGTGGCTGATGAAAGCGACGGTCAGCCCCATCTCCGCGGCAAGCTCCTCCAGCAGGGTGAGGATCTGCGCCTGCGTCGAGACGTCGAGGCC
>NZ_RZRA01001439.1:0-854 GCF_003998945.1 Mesorhizobium sp. M7A.F.Ca.CA.003.01.2.1
CGCTGGGCGTGCTGGTGGTGCAGAACAAGACCATGCGCCACTACCGCGACGACGAGGTCGAGGCGCTGGAAACCACGGCGATGGTGATCGCCGAGATGATCGCCACCGGCGATCTGGCGCGGCTGACCCGGCCCGGCCTCGAACTCGATCTGCGCCGTCCTGTCAGCTTCACCGGCCTGTCCTTCAATGAAGGCGTCGGGCTTGGCCATGTCGTGCTGCACGAGCCGCGCATCGTCGTCACCAATCTGTTCAACGAGGACAGCGAGGAAGAGGTTCGCCGGTTGGAGACCTCACTCAGCTCGCTCAGGCTGTCCATCGACGACATGCTGGAACGCCGCGACGTCGCCTTCGAGGGCGAGCATCGCCAGGTGCTGGAAGCCTATCGCATGTTCGCCAACGATCGCGGCTGGGTGCGACGGCTGGAAGAGGCGATCCGCAACGGCCTGACGGCCGAAGCGGCGGTGGAAAAGGTGCAGAGCGACATGCGCGCCCGCATGCTGCACATGACCGATCCCTATCTGCGCGAGCGGATGAGCGATTTCGACGACCTCGCCAACCGCCTGCTGCGCCAGCTGATGGGGCGCGGGCCGGAAGATGTCGCGGCATCGCTGCCTAAGGACGCCATCATCGTCGCCCGTTCGATGGGGGCTGCCGAACTGCTCGATTATCCCCGCGACAAGATGCGCGGGCTGGTGCTCGAGGACGGTGCAGCGACCAGCCACGTCGTCATCGTCGCGCGTGCCATGGGCATCCCCGTCGCCGGCCAGATGAAGGGCGCTGTTTCCATGGCGGAAAACGGCGATGCCATCATCGTCGACGGCGAGGAGGGCGTGATCCATTTACGGCCGCAGCCC
>NZ_RZRA01000143.1:0-7790 GCF_003998945.1 Mesorhizobium sp. M7A.F.Ca.CA.003.01.2.1
GGCTTGCCACAGGCGTCGAGCAGGTCGGCTGCGGCAAGCAGTGCGGCGATTTCGACGGCGAGCGTGAACGGGCTGTAGCCGGCATCCTCTTCCCAGCGGTCCTCGCCGGTGACCGGCCCGTTGCGCACGACGAACCCGGCGGCGCGCTCGATCATCGGCAGAAAGACTGCGAGCCTGGCGTGCGGCAAATGGCCGGCGCGGTGCAAAGCTTCGGCCAGCAGCAGCGGAAAGGCGCATTCGTCCATCTGGATGCCGGGCCAATAGGCCGATCCGTCGAGCCAGGCGTTCTGCGGCCAGTGGCCGTCCGGCTGCTGGATGGAGCCGAGATAGTCGAGGATTTGCAACGCCGAGGCGGCGTCGCCGGCAGCAAGAAAGCCGCCGGCCGTCTCGACCAGATCGCGCGGCCAGACCAGATGGTAGCCGCCGAGGTCGTCGTCGCCCTTGTCGAAGCCCCACGGGATCGACAGGCTGGCGACCGCGGCGCCCGGTGTGGCGATCGACCGGTGCGTCGCCAGTACCGCCGTCGAGACGCGATAGAAGTTGATCCCGGGCACCGCGTGCCGGTCGAGCGGCAGCAGGCCCTTTTGCCAGTTGCGCCAGTTCTGGAGGTAGGATTTCGCCGCGGGTTCAAAACCCTGCTTCAGGCTGGCGAAAGCATGTTCCGCGGCCTCCTCGGGCGTCGCGCCAAATCCCAGCGCCAGCAAAGCCTTGGTCCTGGCCGCGGAAAAGCCGATCTCGCCGGTCAGCGCGACATTGCCGTCCTCGGCCCGCTGGTACGCAGCATCGAGCTCACCTGTGTTGTGCAGTTGCTGCCAACCGTCGGAAAAACCGACATAGCCGGCCGAGCCGGTCCGCCAGGGCAGCGACGAGGCCAGCGCCAGGCAGGAGCCGCGCCCCGAGGCGAACAGCACGGGCTTTCCCTCGTGCTCGCCGACCCAGGCGGTGTTGCCCATGCCGGCATTGACCAGATGCGGCGCCAGAAGCGCGTAGACGCGATAATCGTCAGCGACGCCCCTCAGCGCCGTGAAGGTGATTTCCTGCAGCAGCGCCGGGCGCGCCGGATCGGCGAGGATGCGCTTTTCGATCCGCCAGGCGCCGTCGTTCGCCGTGTTGACCAGCCGGTAGGCGGGTACGCCGTCCTCGAACGGTTCGATGCTGTGCGTGGCAGCGCGCTTCTCTTCCGAGAAATAGCCGGCGGCGCCGGTGACGATGAGGCCGAGGTCGCGGGTGCAGGCACTGTCGACGCGCGGATAGTAGATTTCGTTGAGCATGCCGTGGCTGATCGTGAACCAGATCCGGCCGGCCGGCGAAAGCGACGTTCCGACGCCGCTCTTGGCGCTTGACGTCCAGCGCGCCGGAATTCCCGGGGCGCCCGGAGCAACGTTTTGCGTCACTGGCATTCTGTTTCGGTCTCCTGGCCTCCTCCCTAGACCAGGACGCGAACCCTTTACAATCATTGCACCGCAAGTTGATCGGCGCCGACGGCAGGGCAACGAACTAGGGCTAACGGGTTTCTTCGGAGCTTTCGTCTGCGCTGACGGAGCAGCAAATGAAAAACCCGCCAGTGCGGCGGGTCACCGGCGCAAATCAGCACCATGGACGAAAATGTACCATAGCTGAGCTCACCGAGTCAAGAAAAAATTCCTATGACCAAAGGCACCGTCGTTGACAGCGGCGGCGGCATGCGTCCACTATTTCCCGGCACGGGAGGATCGTGAAAGCAATGGCGGAAGTGTCCCTGGTCCTGATCGACCGGCTGCTGGCGATATCGCGGGCGCTTGCCGGCCATATCGATCCCGGCACGGCGTTCCGCGCGACAGCCATCGAGATCGGCTCGCTCATCCCGCACGACCACATGGATCTGGCGGTGCTGTCGCATGATGGGCGCCGGCACGCCTGTTACGAAGCCGGCTTCCACACCAGCTGGAGCGAGCTTGCCCAGCATCCGCTGCCGACCGAAGTCAGCCCGATCCGCTCGGTGCTGTGGGGCGAAGTCCCCTATCTGCTCGCCGACGACGCGCTGAGCGACGAGCGGTTCCATTTCGCCACCGCTATCGATGGTCCGATCTTCGCCGCCAGGCTGCGCAGCCGCATCGTCGTGCCGCTCAGGGCGCGCGGCGGCATCATCGGCGCGCTCAACATCAGCCGGCACGAGGTCGACTGCTACACGCTTGCCGACGTCGCGGTCGCGCAGCAATGCGCCGACCTGATCGCGCCCTACATCTTCGCGCTGATCCAGACCGAGGAGGCGCGCCGCGCCATGCTGGCCGAGAGCGAGGCGCGAAATCGCGTCGAGCTGCTGCGCGTCGGCGCCTCGCAATTGACCGAAGGCATGGAGCGCGAACGCCGGCGCATGGCCATGGACCTGCACGACCAGACGCTTGCCGATCTCGCCCGCATCGCGCGCCAGCTCTCGGCACTTCGCGGCCAGGGCGTGGCGCGGGCAGCACAGCTTGCCGATCTCGAGAAGGAGGTCGCCGGCTGCCTGACGGAACTGCGCCACATCGTCGACGACATCCGGCCGAGCGTGCTTGAACTGTTCGGCCTGCGCGATGCGGTCGAGGCGCATCTCAACCGCAGCGTCGCCAGGGCCAAGCCGCCGATCGCCGTGCGCATCGCCGACACCAGCGACGGCGGCGCCGACAGCCTGTCGGAGCCAGTGCGGACCGCGCTCTACCGGATCGTGCAGGAAGCGATCAACAATGCCGTTCGCCATGCCGCGCCGCACCGCATCGACGTGCTGCTGGCGTCGACCGCGAGCGTGCTGCGGGTGATCGTGACGGATGACGGCCAGGGCTGCGGCGCCGTTGACCCGGCCGCGTATGGCGGCATCGGCCATATGCACACGCGGGCAGCCCTTATCGGGGCGCGGCTGCGCATCGGCCAGGCCGGCCGCAAGAACGGCGGCACCCGTGTCGTCGTCGAGATCGACCGCCAGCCATTACGGGAACTGGCGGCGGCTGCAACAATGCCTGGCGAACTCGCCGTATCGGAGGCCATGTGATGCTTGTGATGATCGCCGAGAATGACGGGCTGCACCGTAGCTTCGCGCGGCGGACGGTGGAGCAATTGTGGCCCGGTGACGTCGAGGTGATCGAAGCGAGCGACGGCGAGGACGCCATCAACCTGGCGACTGAGCGCGAGCCACTGCATGTCGTGCTCGATTTGCAGATGCCGAAGGCGACGGGAATCGAAGTTGCCAGGGCGATCTGGAACCGCCGCGCCGGCACGCACATCCTGTTCTGGTCGAATTTCGCCGACGAAGCCTATGTGCGCGGCGTGGCGCGCATCGTCCCGCCCGGCTCTGTCTACGGCTATGTGCTGAAATCGGCGACGGAGGAAGGCATGCGGTCCGCCCTGCGCGGGGTTTTCCGCGAAGGCCACTGCATCATCGACCGCGAGATCCGCGGCATCCAGCATCGCGTTCAGGACAAGTTCGAGGGCATCACCGACGGCGAATATGAAAGCCTGATCGACATCGCGCTCGGCCTGACCGACCGGGCGATCGCGGCACGTCGCGGCCTGTCGATCCGTGGTGCGCAGAGCCGCATCAAGCACTGCTACGACAAGCTCGGCATCGTGCCGGCGGAGGACGGCACCGGCGATGCTTCCGTGTTCAACTCGCGGACGCGGGCGATCTATCTCGCCATGGCGCGCGGCCTGATCAACATCGACGCACTGCGTCGCGAACAGGACCGGCTCGACGCCTGGCTGGCGGAGCACTGAAACAGCGGCGGCCACAAGCCGGAACATCGGAAGGTCCGGCGCATTGCTAGTGAACGCCAACTCAACGCCTGCGGATCCGAAGTGCGACCCTCATTTGCAGATTCATGGCACCTGGTGCGCGAAAGCGTCGTCGGTTTCATCGACGACAATGCGCTCAGCCATGGTGCGGCGATGGCCTTTTATGCCGCCACCTCGCTGGCGCCGATCTTGCTGATCGTGGTTGCGATTGCTGGTCTCGTCTTCGGCCACGATGCCGCACAATTGGCCTTGTCCGCGCAGATATCAGGGCTGATGGGACCGGAAAGCGCCGATCTCCTCAAGACTGCGCTGGAAAGTGCATCCGGCAGGCTGTACGGCACCTGGGCCGCGATCATAGGGCTGGTCACCTTGCTGGTAGCCGCTTCTGGCGTCTTCGGCGAAATGCAGCAGTCGTTGAACACAATCTGGAAGATCGAACCGCAAGGCAATTCCCTGTCGCGTCTGGTGAGGGCACGGGCCGCCAGTCTGGGGTTGGTGGCCGCACTCGGGTTCCTGTTGCTGGTCTCTCTCATCGCAAGCGCTGCGATTTCGGCACTGGGCGCTTTCATCAACGCCCATCTGCCGTTCGGAACGATCATACTCAGCGGGATCAACGGCGTCGTTTCGTTTGTGCTTATCGCCGTGATGTTTGCCGCCATTTACAAGGTTTTGCCCGATCGAACCCTGGAATGGCGCGATGTGGGAATCGGCGCTGTCGGAACCGCGGCCCTGTTCACATTGGGAAAATCGCTTATCGGCTGGTATATCGGCACCAGCGCGATTGCGTCGTCGTACGGCGCCGCCGGCGGACTGCTCGTGATTTTGCTCTGGGTTTACTACTCGTCGGAGATTTTCCTCCTCGGCGCCGAGTTCACGCGCGCCTATTCCGTTCGCCACGGCAGCCGGTCCGATCTGAAGAGGTTGGTTCACAGCCCTTTGTCCGTGCAGCACGGCTCAGCTCGAACACAACAGGAGTCCAATGCTGCTGGCGTGGTCGTGCTTGTGGCGGTGGCGTGCGCGAGCGCAACCTTGACCGCGCTTTTGCGAAGTGTTCGCCGGCCCTGATCTGACGTCGCCGGTATTCTACGCTCGATAGGCACGGGCGACTGTGCAAATGCACAGTCGCCCGTGCGCTTTGACCCGTATCGGCTCGTCGGGACCGCGCCTACGCTCTGCCCCAACAAGAAGACTGTATCGGGAAGCGCTCATGCCATTCGTCACCATGCGGAGTAGCACGGCTGTTCGCGCCGGGAGCCGATGATGTCGGTGCCGGCGCGTGCGCGCCATTCCGGTTTCGACGATGTCGTCGGCGATGCGCCGATCGAAACGCTGGCGAGCGGCTTCGGCTTCCTCGAAGGGCCGGTCTGGCATCCCTATGAGAAATGGCTGGTCTTCTCCGACATTCCGGAAAGCCGGATGTATCGCTGCAGTGCCGAGGGCGAGATCGAGCTGTTCCGCGAGCCGAGCCATAAGGCCAATGGCAACACGCTGGACCGCCAGGGGCGGCTGGTCACCTGCGAGCACGCAACGAGCCGCGTGACCCGCGCCGAGCCCAACGGCAGCGTGACCGTGCTGGCCACGCATCATCAGGGCAAGCAGCTCAACAGCCCGAACGATATCGTCGTTGCCACCGGCGGATCGATCTACTTCACCGATCCGGGCTATGGCCGGAGGGAGTTCTATGGCGTGCCACGCCCGCAGGAGCTGCCGTTCCAGGGCGTCTACCGCATCGATGGCGACGGCGCCCGGCTGACATTGCTGGCCGACGATTTCGGGCAGCCGAACGGGCTGTGCTTTTCGCTGGACGAGTCGCGGCTGTTCATCAACGACACCGAACGCGGGCACATCAGGGTGTTCGGCGTCGAAGCCAATGGCGACCTCAATGGCGGCGCGGTGTGGGCAGCAACCGAGGGCGACGGGCCGGGAGCGCCCGACGGCATGAAGATCGACAGCCGCGGCAATCTTTACTGCACCGGACCCGGCGGCATCCACATTTTCGACGCGTCGGGCACCATTCTTGGCGTCATCCGGACGCCCGAAGATTGCGCGAATTTCACCTTCGGCGACGACGATTTGCAAAGCCTCTACATTGCCGCGTCGACGTCGCTGTACCGGCTCAGGGTGCGCGTGCCGGGATTGAGACTGTTTTGAGCTCGCGACAATCCGTGCTCAAATCAGAGTTGGGAGTGAGGCCGGGTCAAAGCCGGTGGGAATACAGCAGTCAACACATCTGGGAGGATAACGACATGAAGAAACTGTTCGTTCTGGGCGCTCTGGCGGCAATGCTCGCTTCGGGCACGGCGCTGGCCGACACCAGTGGCAAGAAGATTGCTTTTTCCAACAATTATGCCGGCAATTCCTGGCGACAGGCGATGCTCGACAGCTATGGCATCGTCACCAAGAAGGCGGTCGCCGACAAGGTGGTCGGCGCGGCCGACATCTTCACCACCGCCGACAAGGAGGTGCCGACGCAAGCGGCGCAGGTGCAGAACCTGATCCTGCAGGGCTATGACGCCATCGTCATCAACGCTGCCTCGCCGGATGCGCTCAACGGCGCCATCAAGCAGGCCTGCGATGCCGGCATCACCGTCGTCTCCTTCGATGGCACCGTGACCGAGCCTTGCGCCTACCGCGTCGTCGTCGACTTCAAGGACATGGGCAAGCAGGAAGTCGAGCAGATGGCCAAGTTCCAGCCCAAGGGCGGCAATCTGCTTGAAATCCGCGGCCTTGCCGGCACCTCGATCGATGATGCCATCCATGCCGGCATCCTCGAAGGCGTCGCCGCCCATCCCGAGTTCAAGATCGTCGGTTCGGTGACCGGCGACTGGGACCAGACGACGGCGCAAAAGGCGGTGGCGACCATCCTGCCGTCGCTGCCCGACATCGTCGGCGTCGTCGATCAGGGCGGCGACGGTTACGGCGCCGCACAGGCCTTCGCCGCCGCCGGCAAGCCGCGCCCAACCATCATCATGGGCAACCGCCAGGACGAGTTGCAGTGGTGGAAGGAGCAGAAGGACAAGGACGGCTACCAGACCTGGTCGGCATCGATCGCGCCCGGCGTGTCATCGCTCGCCTTCTGGGTGGCGCAGCAGGTGCTCGACGGCCGCACCGATATTCCGCACGACCTGCTGGTGCCGTATCTGGCCTTCACGCAGGACGATTTCGAGGCCGAGCTGCCAAAGATCCCCAAGGGCGGCGTCGCCAGCCACGAATACACGCAGGAAGACGCGATCGCGGCCATCAAAGCCAACATCAAGTGAGTGTCGGCCAAGCGTTGCCGTCCGTATCGCCAAGCGAGTATCGTTGAGCATGCCCAGGGGTAACGCTGACATCATCAGACTGAACGGCGCCGAAAAGCATTTCGGCGCCGTTCGCGCGCTGGGTGGCGTGGATTTTCACGTCGGACCCGGCGAATGCGTCGGGCTCGTCGGCCACAATGGCGCCGGCAAATCGACGCTGATGCACATGGTGGCGGGCACGCTGGTGCCCGACAGCGGGCAGATCGGCGTGCATGGCGACACCGAGGACAACTACTCGGTGTCGCGCGCGCAGCAGCTCGGCATACGCTGCGTGTTTCAGGAACTGTCGCTGTGCCCCAATCTCAGCGTCGCCGAGAACACACGCATCAACCACGCTTCGCTGCGTGGCTTCGGCTGGCGGCGCAAGGCGGCCGAGCTGATCGCCGCCAAGCTCGACGAGATCTTTCCGGGTCATAGCATCTCGGCGTCGGACATTGTCGGCGACCTGTCGATCGGCCGTCGCCAGATGGTCGAAGTGGCGCGCGCCTTCACCGTCACCCAGGATCGTCTCGACCTCGTCATCCTCGACGAGCCGACATCGTCGCTCGACGCGCATACGGCGGGCCAGTTGCTGGCCTTCGTGCGCCGCTTCGTTGCCGGCGGCAAAAGCTGCATCCTGATCTCGCATGTGCTGGGGGAGGTGCTGCGCAACGCCGACCGCATCGTGGTGATGCGCGACGGCAAGGTGGTTGTCGCCGACGCCGCCACCGCCTTCGACCGTAACCGGCTGGTGACGGCGATGGGCGG